>CAJXLC010000034.1 GCA_913055645.1 uncultured Pseudomonadota bacterium
TTGTGGTGATTTGTTCAACTGTATGTGAGCCATCACATAATTCGAGAATAGCTGCCCCAATGGTATTGACGGACACATGGCTTCCGTTTTCAGCATCAACATAAATGGTTTCATCCATGCCTTCTAATTCCTCACCAATAAGACTAGGGCGCTTGGTTGGGTATTCGGGGATGTTAAATGTAGTTTGTTCAGTCATGGTTATTCTGCTCCCAAGGCATAGGCAATCATCTGGCAATCCCCACAGCTTAATGATTCAGAACAAGACTTCCAGCGTTCGGCCGATGGCGTAGCAGTCTTTCGCTCGTTTAGTTGTTTGATGATATTTGCTAATGGTTGCTTGCGGATATTACCTAACGATATTTTTCGTGAGAAAACACATGGATAAACATTGGCGTTGGCAGCAATACAAAGCTTGCCACGACGGAGGTTACCTGTTTTAGGAGCATGTGAGGGTGCGATAAGAATTTGCTTGGCATCATCCATAAATTTGCCGCGACCTGTTTGTTTTACAGGGTCAAAACGGACATGCTTTGCATCCAGACCAACTTCTTTCTCAAGAAAAGGCGTCATGCGATCAAGACACGCAATATTTTCAGGCATCAAAGCAATGCCCGCACGAATATCAAAGCCCATATTTTTTGCGCGTTTCATGGCAGCTAATGTTTTCTTCCAACTACCGGCAAGCTGGGTAATACCATCATGTAATTCGGCTGTATCAGCATAAAGTGAAAAGGAAATGCGTGGCTGATAGGGAGCTAATTTGGTCAGCAGTGTTTCGGAAAGAAGTAGTCCATTGGTGTAAATTTCAATGCCCTGAAAATCAAGTTTGGCGGCATATGCTACTGCGGCAAGTAATTCTTTGTGAATCAGTGGGTCACCACCTGTAAATTGCACAAATGGCCTTCCTACGCTGCGCGCAAAATCCAAACTCTGTTTGATTTCATCAAGGCTGAGAAAGTCATTACAGCCTGGGCTAGAGCTAGCATAACAATGGATGCAACGCTCATTGCATTTATCCGTCATTTCGATAAACAGCATGCCGAGTGATTGCCCCATCAATAGTGGCTGTAATGATTGATTGTTGGTACTTGCTTGGCTTAAGCTTTGCAGCCAAGAATGTTGTTTTTCCAATAGTTGTAAGCGTTGAATATCGTGGGGCTGTGCCGTACCAGCGATTAATTGCTTCAAGCTTTGTGCAAACGTACCAGAGATATTGGCATGATGCCCATCAGCTTGAAGGTCTAACTGGTCTTCAGAAACTTGTGAAACAAGTATGGAGCGGTATTCGGGTAAGTGTAAAAGCACTGGAAAAAGAGATGGTTTGCTATTGCGCATCTAAATTTCCTATTGCTTTTCTAAAGTGCTTTACTTACAAGTCCAAGTCTTCTTTGCGCCTTTCACCTTGGTTTTACCGCAGGTGCAACCACAGGCCGCAGCCACTTTAGCGCATTTTTGTCTGTTTGTAGGCGTAACTTGACGGCAAGCAGGGCAGTTGCCCAACGTACATTTCTTCCAATTACATTTTACAGGGTCGTACTTTGGATCACCTGGCACGCATGGACAGCAAGCATTGCCATTGGCTGAGACAATAATGGTGCCTCCGCCTTTACATGTTTTGGGTTGACCTAGAGCAGCGTCAGCTTCAGCAATTTTGTTGCCGGCAATCATAACACCAAGAATCGCAGGCGGAACATAGGTTGCCATTTTTAATAATGAGCGACGTGCTTGTTGTTCGTTATTCATGTTTGATGTTTCTGTTGGCTTATTCATCGGCAGACCTCGTTATTCATAGCTTGTTTAGTATATTTCGGCTGGAATAGAAACGAAGTTTAGACTAAATTATGCGCCTATGGCTAGTTCTAATTCGATTATTCAATCGTCGCGCCAGCGACTAATTCAAATTTTAATGCAAAATAGCATGTTGGATTTGGAGGATTATCGCAATGAACAGTTGATGCTTCGCTCCATGCATGAGGGTGTGGATGGGTTGTTGTTGCCGATGCTGGAGAGTAATAAAACACCTGATATTCATGTCGAAGTTCGAGATGCTTATCGCTTGCGTCTGCGAGAGAGACAGGCGGGTTATTTGCGCACAAGGCATGTATGTTCGCAAGTTTTGGCAGCATTAAACGAAGAAAATATACCCGTTATTTGCATGCGTGGGTTGGCTGTTTCAGAACGATTGTATGGTGATAGTGCCTATTTACGCCCGCAAAGTGATATTGATTTACTGTTTCATACCGCGCAAATGATGGATGCCAAACAGGTGTTATGGGATATTGGGTTTCGTCCAGACCATGCCTACCGCAATATTTTTGTGCGCGGTGATATATCACTTGATTTGCATGATGAACCATTGGGCATTGGTAGAATTCAAGCTTGGGAGCATTTAACTCCGCTACGCGCCCCAGATTTTTTTGCTGACGCAGAACATGGTAACCTAGCAGATGAAGAAGCGCTGTTGATTAGCACAAAAATCGAACTACCATATTTATGTTTTCATGCTATGAAACACTCCTTTGAGCGATTGATATGGCTGTATGATATCGCATTGTTGGCGAAAAAGATTGATGCAGATGACGCTTGGGACGAAGTGTTGCTTGGGATTCAAAAATATGCCTTAAAACGACCATGTTTTTATGCTTTATCGTATGTTCAAAAGCATTTGCAAGCACCTGTCCCTGATGAGATTCTGGATGCAGTTCGACCAAACATGGGATTTGTTGAAAGACGTTTGTTTAAACGATTTATGCAACATGAAATCATTCCCTTTTTGGCGGAACGCCTATTTGCACGCATGATGCCAAGTTTTACTCATTGGCTGGAATTTTGGCGTGAAACGATTTATCCGCGCTATGAAGTGCGTCAACAAATGGCAAATGGTGGCTGTGTGAAATGCAGCTTTATTCGCACGCGTTTAAAGCAGGTTTTCAAAGCGTCGCTTGGTTTTATGCGAGAAGGTTGGTTGTTACTAAGAGGTTAGTGCCGCCTGCTTATAATTCACAGCTCATCATCAAGTATTTCGCCGTCATTGTCTTGTGACGAATCTTTGGGCTGATCAACCTCTGTTGGCGCAGAGCCTTCACGAAAAGATTCCAAGAATGGATGCTCTGTTTCAGGGCCTGCCAGCTTCCCGTTTTTACGGTTAATCATAACCCATTCAATGCCGGCAGGTGCTACGAAATCTTTTTTCGGTTTATTTTTATGAAAAGCCTGCATAGCAGATAGCCACGTAGGCAAAGCCGCGTGAGAGCCTGTTTCATGCCTTCCCATAGGTGTTGGAATGTCTCTCCCTGTCCATACACCTGTCAAAATCTGTGGTGTATAACCAATAAACCATGCATCAACTTGCTTATTGGTGGTGCCCGTTTTGCCTGCTGCAGGGCGACCCAAAGGTCGTGCTCGGCGACCTGTGCCGCGCTCAATCACGCCTTTTAGCATGTTGGTTGTTAAAAAGGCGCTTGTCGGGTCAAGAATTTGTTCGGCAGGGCGCATGCCTTCGCCCGCAGATAAAACGGGATCGACATGGCATATTTGACAGCGATGACCTGCAACCGAGCGGTGCAATGTTCTTCCAGTTCTATCTTGAACTTGTTGAATCGTAACAGGTTTCCATTTTTGCCCGTGGCTGGCTAAAGGAATATAGGCCTCGGTCAGTTGCTCAAGCGGCGACTCTGTTGCTCCCAATGCAATAGCAAGTTGGGCGGGGAATTCATGATCAAAAGGGAAATCACGCAGTTTATCGGTGAATGTGCGAATACCGACATCTTGTAAGAGTTTGATGGCGGATAGATTGCGTGAGTGTTCTAGGGCATCACGCAGGGTGACAGGACCTGCAAATTTATTTTTGTAATTTTCAGGTCGCCAGAAGTTATCGGCATTGTTGGCATCAAACACCATGGGTGTGTCCATGACAATACTGGCAGGGGTAAAACCTTGTTCCATCGCAGTGGCATAGAGTAAGGGTTTAAATGCAGAGCCTGGTTGTCGTCTGGCCTGTGAAACACGGTCAAAACCACCGAATTTAAAATCAAAACCACCCACACGAGCGAGAACTGTGCCTTTTTCTAAATCAATGGCATAAAGGGCGGATTCAATGGATGGTTTTTGAATGAGGCGAACGCCACCTTTATCATCGCCTTGCAAATAAACCTCATCACTGACAACCCATGTGCGAGGGTGCGGAGGTGTTGTTTTATTATCCGCTTTGACTTTTTCCCATTGCCATTTGGGTTTGTTTAGTAACCAGTGTTGCTTGCCATCATTGAGCTTTAAATCACCGTTAGGTAAGATTTTTTCAACCAAAGCAGGAATGATTTGATCACTACCTAATGGTTTGGTTGAGTCTTGTTGGACTTTTGCCCATGTTTCAAGTGTATTTGTCCATGTTTCAGGGGCAAGTTGCGTTGGTGTGCGGTAAAATTGGCGGTGTTCTACATCCAATACGCCTTTGCGGACAGAGCGAATGGCGGATATTTCTGCATGTTCGTCATATGGCACCACAACACTTAAACCTTGGCGGCGAAGGGTGCGAAGACCAAATTGTTCAACCAATTGCCGATGAATTTCTTCGGCGTATGCATCGCTAAGATGGTTGCGAGGTAAAGGGGTGACGGTAAGTGGTTCCTTGAGAGCCTTGGCAACATCTTTGGCTTTGGCATAACCACTCCGCTCCATCAAGTATAATACGGTGTTGCGACGTTTGAGAGCTAAATTATGATTGAGGTGTGGTGCATATTTACCTGGCGCTTTGGGTAGTCCTGCAATCATTGCGCATTCGGATAATGTCAGCTCATCCAAGCGTTTGCCAAAGTAACGCCAAGCGGCAGATGCGACACCATAAGCACCACGACCAAGGTAAATTTGGTTCAAATAAAGGTATAAAATATCATTTTTAGAAAAAGATTTTTCAATGCGATGGGCAAGAATAACTTCTTTGATTTTACGGGTGTAGGTGCGCTCAGATGTGAGTAGGAAATTCTTGGCAACTTGTTGGGTAATGGTTGAACCGCCCTGTACCTTGTGTCCAGCCATAATATTGGCAATCAAAGCTGATGCAATGCGGGCAGGGTTGATGCCCATGTGTTTGTAAAACTGCTGATCCTCTGCGGCAAGAAAGGCATCGCGGACTTGCTTGGGGATTTCATTAAATGGGGTTAAAATACGATGCTCATCGGCATATTCAGCCAATAAATCGCCCTGCGTATTGTAGATGCGCGAAACCAATGGCGGTTGATAGGCTGATAGGCTAGTTAGATTGGGAAGGTTGCTTGAGAAATAAATATAACCTATGCTTGCAGTGACTGTGGAAAGTAGTGCGAGGGAAAGGGTTATTTTCAAAAGATAAGTTAATATACGCATTGGCGCAGGCTAATTGAAGGTTGCTATCATATACAAGAGGCTTGTTATAAGGGCTATAGGTAAAGGTTGGTTGCAGCCCGCTAAGTCTTACATATTAGTTGCATGATAGTGATGTGAATCACATACTTTATGAAAATAAAGAGGATTATGAGTGAATATGGGCGCAACGTTTAATAAAAATAAGCAGTTTCTTGGTCAGCAAGGCTTCACTCTCATTGAATTGATGGTGACAATTTCAATTGCGGGAATTCTTATGGCGATTGCTATTCCTGCCTTTTCAAGCTGGAGGCAAAGCAATAGTGTTAATGCGGCTGCGAGCGCATTAATGACGAGCCTTAAACAAGCCCGGCACTTGGCTATTGCTGAGAATCGAAATGTTATTGTTCGGGTATCGCCGACACAATGGGTGTTCGATTTGGATAAAAATAATGTCGGCGCACCCTATGCAAATAGAACGATTGCAATGTCGCAGTTCGGAAATGTGCAGCAGAGTACAGCGGTAGCAAATGGCGACTTCACATTTACCAGTAAAGGTACTGCTGGCACAGGAAATATATGTATCTATTCAGGTGTATTGTGCGCTCCATGTGCTTCACCGTGTAAATCCATTACAATTAATGGAATTGGGAGAGCATATAAGCAATGAATAGAACGTTATCCATATCTACAAATGCTCGTGGCTTTACGTTAATTGAAGTGATGATTGCTATGTTTTTGGCCTTGGTTGGAATGCTTGCTATAGGAACTTTGACGGTAACCTCAATTGGTGTTAATACAGTGGCGCGTGAGAGAGTTGCGGCGGTAAATTTAGGCACAAGAGTTATGGAGAAATGGGTTGCTTCACCAATAGATGCGCTTCCGACCCCATCATGCAGTCCTGCAGTGGGTCAGTTGGTTGCGGGGGTAAATCTGATATGTAAGCCCACGTCAGGCGAGATGAACATTCAATATACTATTAATGCTAGTATTAGTGATGTGTCAGCTCCAATACCGCCTCGACCTGCAGCAGCTCTTCCCACCCCGACGATTCTAGGTCCAGGCTTGCGTATTACATCATTGTTGGTTGATCGGACAAATTCCAATTCTATTTATGCAGGAACAAATGGTGGCGGACTGTTTCTTAGTACGAATGCTGGTGTTGCATGGTCAAGCGTAGCAGGTATCGGTTATATACACGTTAACGCCATTGCTCAGGATACTGCAGATGCCACCAAATTTTATATTGGAAGCGATGTGGGCATACTTGATAATAAAGGAGTAGGTGGGACTTGGCAGTTATTAAACACAGGTTTAACGAATGTAAATGTGCACGCTTTTGCTATCGACCCTGTGGCGCCAAACCTTTTGTATGCGGGAACCGATGGCGGAGTATTTAAGAGTACCAACGGCGGAGCGATATGGGGTGCAACCGCTTTAACCAGTTTGGTGCATACCTTGGTAATTGACCCTGCGACACCAAATGTTTTATATGCGGGAACCGATGGTGGTGTATATAAAAGTACTGATAGCGGCACGACATGGGGTGCATCGAATGGAGTGTTTCCGAATAATTTACCTAATTCAAGTGTAAATACACTAAGCATTGATCCTACGGCGCCTGCAAACGTGCGTGTAGGTATGGACGCTGGAATTGCGCAGAGTACTGATAACGGCGTTAACTGGTTTAGTCCGAGCCCAGCTGCTTTGACATATAGTATGGCGATGGCGGCAGATGGAACTTTGATTAGTGGTACGGTAAATGGTGTTTATTTCAATGGTGCTCTAAAAGGGATTAATAGTATATCGACTCAGGCTGGGTTGCGTGCCTATAGCGTGGCTATTGACCCTGGAAATAGTAATATATGGTATGCAGGAACAGATGACGGCGTATTTAAAACTACAAATGGAGGCACTAGCTGGTCACCTGCTGGAGATAATATGACGGCTCTTGGGAATGTGCCGAACATCCGTGGGTTAGGAATTCTACCACAGGAGAAGGTTGTAACTGTTTCTTGGCTTAATAAGGGTGTAAGTCATAGCATTGTTTTGACCAATATTACTTGGAGAATATATTGATGGCATGGCAGAAAGGCAAAGAAACATGGTCTAAGCACGATTGTTCACAAGATGTGATGCAAGGCGATGATGACACAGGCAGTCATATGGAAAAAGGCTTTACGCTGATTGAGTTAATTGTTTCCATGGCAATCGCGCTAATTATTCTCGCCGGTATAGTGGGTATGTTTATATCCCAGAACCGCACACAATCAGAAGAAATAAATAGATTGGAAGTCACGGGTGACATGAACCTGGCAGCAGCGATTATGAAAAGTGAGTTGCGTCAAGCAAAAAATGTTTGTTGGGATGCAGCAACGAAGACATTGGCTTATCAGCCTGTTGATTCCGATACGGTTATTCCTGCGGCGTGTGCGATTGTTGCGAACTCTAAAAATGGAAAATTTACACTTGTGAATGCAGGTGCTTCAGGCTGTAGTACTAGTGTTACACCTTGTATTTGTTGGGATAGACCTAATGTTGCAGGTGGTTGCCAAGAAATGTTGCGTCATATGCAGTCGGGAACGGGATTTCAAGTATCAAATCCAGGTGTTGTGGGCGGCGTGTGGGGCATTACGCTTAAGGGAGTCTTTATGGACAGTAATCATCTCTCCAAAACAACGGTTGTTGATTTCAATGTGTGGCCTAGAAACCAATGAAGTTCCTACAAGAAGACTCTTGGAAAAGAGGCTTGGAGGGTATGTTAAGCATGTTTGAAAAGAAATATCCAGTCAGAAACAAGATGGAGTGTCATGTCATTCGCAGCATGCAACAGCGAGGCTTTGTATTGATTACAGTGCTGGCTTTACTGTCATTGTTAACCATTCTCTCGGTTAGCTTGTATTTTATATCTCAATCTACCCAGCAGGACAGTGCTGTTGCAAGAAAATCGACGCAGGGCGCTTATTATGCTGAAACGGCTCTTTCATATATGCAGTGGTCGTGGGCGAATGATGCTGATTTTGATTCGGCGATAGCACCTGGTGATCAGGTGGCTTTAGGCAAAACAACAGGTGATAGAGAAGAGTGGTTGGCATCATCAATAAATCCTGGGCCAACTACAAAAACTGGCACGAATGGCGCTGTGATGTATTTTGATAACACACCATTGGCCACGCGGACTATTGCAGGACCAGCGGCGAACCCTGTGATGTACCACATTAGCGCGAGCTTGCCCCGCTATGTTCGTATAGATATTGCTTCTAACGGCAATATCGCATGGGCTGTTCCCTCTATGCCACACCCGGCTGTACCTGTACCAGGTGTGGATGTTCCTGTAAATGGAGCGGTTGTCTGGCTGACTGCAGGAAGCCTTGCCAACGTGAGTGCAGGTGTTGCGGATAAAGATTATGCCTTAACGACACCTTGTGCCCCCACATCACCTGCAAATGGCTGTGATGCGAGCACTGGGTTGCCGGTGCAGTACCGCGTAATAGGTTATGCGATAGGTTATGTTGATGGTCTGCCTACGACTTTGATTCGTTCTGTTATTCGCTAAGAAAATACTGCGAATTTTGTTATTCCGTATGGAGTATTGTAAAGCACATTTTGCTTGAATCATTTTTTATTGTACAATAGTGTGACGAGTATCACAGAAATGTATTGTAAACAAGTTTATAATTCGCTACTGGGTGTGTTATCGCATACCTTGAAAAAGGAGATGGAAGATAAAAAGTCATTTTTGTTTGCCCAATAGTGTGACGGACATCACAGAAGTGTATTATAAACAAGTGTATAATGCGTCATTAGGTGGTTATTGTACACTTTTGTAAGAAAAGGAGATGGGAAATGAAGATATTATTTTTTGGACTAAAAAGAAGTTTATTCATGGCTGTAATGGCTATAAGTTTGGGGCTTTTTAGCGGAACAGCTTTTGCACATGATCATGAGCATGAAGATAAGAATAAAGATGACCATGATAGTCATACTGTGGTAAGCAGTGCTTGCGTATCATTTAATCAGGCGAAATCTTATGAAGATGAGCTTAAGGATCATGAAGATGAGCTTAAGGATGATGAAGAAGCCAAGAATCATGAAGATGAAGCTAAGAAGCATGAAGATGAAGCTAAGAAGCATGAAGATGAAGCTAAGAACTTTGAAGAACACAAGGTGCCATCAGGAGCAACGAGTTGTACAACTCCATCTGGGTTGCCTGGATTCCTTCCTGCATCAGCAACATCATCAACTGGGTCGAAAGTTTATCGCGAAATTCGCGGTCAATAGACTTAAAAGCTAGTCGGACTTAGGTGAGTTTGTTACGAAAGGCGATAGGTTAAGTTTTGATATAAACTTAAAGCTAGGCATAAGCGCCTTTAAAAATAATCCACCTAAGTTCGACTGGTGCTTTTAGTGCCAGTCTTCTAGGTGAAGAGTGTTGCTATTAAAGAAAATAAGAAGAGAGAAGTGAGCCGTGCTTTTGTGTTTGCGGTTATTGTTTTAAGTTGGGCAGTTTTCTTCTAGGGGTATTAGAAAGCTTCAATTTTACAGGCTTCTACATTTATGTTTTTAGCACTATTCCCCTTGCTAATGTACAATGCTTTGGTGAAGCTATTTAAGTAAACATGCGTACAGATTACTATCATTTGATAATCAAGCTGATAAATAAAAAACATTTTATGGCTAGACAGGTAAGCCTACGCTAAATCGCACTTGGTGCGTGAGCGAAACACTCTGATTTCATAGGGCGATTTATGTTAAGCGCAACTTAACAGTAGAGCCCTCCTTTGCATCGGTTAAACATGGCATGGAATAATTACAGGTTATTTTAGTCATCAGGGCATTTAAGGGTAATGATTGATTTGAAAACCTATAGGCCATTTAATAAATGGGCTATTTGATGAGAATTGAAATTTTTTAAAGTATAATTTGAGATTATCAAGTGGTGATTGTCATTTAGTTGGACAGAATCTTGCAGGAAAATAAACGGTGAGCTAAACAGCCACAGGAATTAAAAAAATAACATCTTAGGTTGACATTATCCCTTTTCTTAAGCTATGTTGCGAGTATGTATGAGAGTAATGAGTCAAGTTAGGAGGGCAAGTGAGTTTGTTTTCGGGCAAAAATGAGAGTTTGGTGGCCATTGATATTAGCTCGACTGGCGTAAAGCTCGTTGAGTTAGCTTATGCGCGATCAGGCTATGAGTTAAAGGCGATGGCTATTGTTCCTCTACCTCGCGATGCAATTGTTGAAAACACAGTAATTGACTCTATGGCGGTGTCTCAAGCGCTACTTGATGCACTTGAAGAGGCAAAGGTAGCGACGCGTAAGGCTGCGATTTCAGTATCAGGCAACGCGGTTATTATTAAAGCTGTAACAATGCCAATGACGACAGAGTTTGAATTGGAAACTCAGATTGAATTTGAAGCTGATCAGCATGTTCCTTATGATATTGATGATGTTTATTTGGATTTCCAAATTCTTGGTGCAGATGAGCACGATTTAGAGCAAATGGAAGTGGTGCTTGTGGCCTGTAAACGTGAAGTTGTTGATGATTATCAACTGGTGTTGAGCGAGGCTGGCTTGGAAGCGAAATGTGTTGATTGCGCTGTTTTTGCATTGGAAAATGCAGCAGAAATGCTGGGTCTGATTAATAATGATGCGGCACTTGAGTCGTTTGATGAGGAAGATAGTCAGGCGGTCGGGTTGGTGAATATTGGCGCAAATTTGATGAATATTAATATTTTAAAAAATGGGCAGATGGCATTTGTGCGTGACCAGTTCTACGGTGGTCAAAACTTAACTGAAGAAATTCAAAAAGAGCATGGTTTGGGTTACCAAGCAGCAGAAGAGATGAAAAAAGATTCTTTTCATGATGTAAGCCCTGAGGCGATTGAACGTTTTTATGTAGGATTGACTTCTGAATTAGTTAGGTCTCTTGATTTTTATGCTGCTAATCATGCTGAATATCCCGTGCAGAAGCTATATTTAACGGGTGGCAGTGCATTGGTTCCTGAGATAGCCGTTGAGTTGGAGCAGCGTTTAGGTATTGAGACTGAAGTGGTGAATCCATTTGGTAAAATTAAAGTTAATACAAAGAAATTTGATCAGGAGTATTTGGATCGTGTTGGTCCTATGATGATGGTGCCAATAGGGCTTGCGCTTAGGAGTTTTGACACATGATTCGGATAAACCTTCTTCCTTATCGCCCTGAGCGGCGTAAAAACCAAATTTTACAGCACTTGGCTTGGCTATTTGGCTCTGTAGGTGTGGTGGCAGCTTTGTTATTGGCTGCAAATATGTATGGCAATGGAGAGTTGGAAGATTTGCAAACTGAGTTTGGACAATTACAAGCTCAAAACATAGTGCTGAAGAAAAAAATTGGTAAAATAAGAAATCTAGATGTGTTGCGATCTGATGTAGAGCGCAAGCTAGCGCTGGTAGACAAACTTCAACAAGGTCGTTTTGAAACCTTAAAAACATTGGCAGCACTATCAGCTGCGATTCCTGAAAATGTATGGTTAAACTCCATTGTGGATAATTCTGGAAACCTAAAGCTTAAGGGGCTTGGTGAGAGCAATAAGGCTGTGGCAAACTTTATGCGCTCCTTAGATCAAAAGCCTTTGTTTGGTAATATTGCATTACAATTGATTGTTCGGAAAGAGACTGGTGGTGTGCCTGTACGAAGTTTTAATATGACTTTAAATCGATTGAGCGAAGCGCAACAAGGTGGCAAGAGATGAATACAGATGCCTTAAACTTGGATTTCTTAAGACCTTTATTGCCGTTGCCTTTATGGCAAAAGGTTGTCGCTTTAGTTGTGATTGTGATTGTTATTATTGCAGGGTATTTCTTTTTGGGTTGGCAGCCTCTTCAGCAAGGTATCGAACAGCAGCAGGCACAGGTTGAGCAACAGCGTGTGATTCTGAAAAAAAATCAGAGGTTAGCTAAAGATTTACCGAGGAAACGTGCGGAATTTGCCAAGCTTGAAAAACAGTTGAAGGTTGCGTTAAATATGTTGCCTAAGAAATCGCAAATTCCAGATTTATTGGAAAGCGTTACGTGGGCTGGTAAGGACTCAGGTTTGGAGTTTGCTACGTTTAAACCAATGGGTGAAAGTGCAAAGCAGATTTATGCAGAAGTGCCTGTAGATATTACTGTGAAAGGCACGTATAGGCAATTGGTTACCTTTTTGAAAAGAGTGGGCGAAATGCCTCGTATTGTAGCGATTAAAAACTTGAGTATCAGGCAAGGTAAAGCAGGTGGAGTTTTGTTAGTGAAAGGCAAGGCAATCACTTATCGCTTTATTGAAAAAGCTGCTGGAAAAGCAAGAAAAGCTCGTAAACGCAGGTGAGTGTTAGGAGTCTAAGGTGAATAAAAATCAACTAGGTGGAAATACGATGAATGGCAAAAGTAACTTTTTGAAATACTTGGCATCAGTATGTGTGTTACTTGCAACATTGGCTATGGCTCCCGTGGTACAAGCTGCACAAATTACAGGCATGACATTATCGGATTCAGATAATGGTGATGTATTGCGCATTGAGAGTAACGGCACCCTGAATTATCAGGTGTTTGATTTAGATGGGCCACCTCGATTAATTTTGAGTTTCCCTAGTGCGACATTGGCTAGTAGTGTGAAAGCTTTGCAATCATCAGGCGATGGTGTGACAAGCGTATATCCTGTGAGTGAAAAGGGCGTAGCTCGTCTTGAAGTAAGTTTGAGCGAAGTTCTAACGTATGATATTAAAGAGAATAATCATACCTTGATTGTACATTTTGCCGGTGCAAAAGTTCAACAAAAAACCAGTGCCAGTAACAGTGCAGTCATTCAAGATATTGAAGTTCAGGATCGCGATTCGGTAACGGAATTAATCTTGCGTGGTGAGCATATGGATGCCAACCACAATGCATTTATGACACAAGGCAACCAACAGTTAATCCTCGATTTCTGGGGTGCATCATCACGTTTGAAAAAAACAAACTTCCAATATGCTACCCAACGTATTAATGCTGTTATGGTCGGACAAGCTGAAGATCGTGTTCGCTTGGTTGTTAAGCTTTTGCCAAACTCTAATATGCACCAGCAGATTGATGCCACTGCCCATGAAATGGTGATACGTTTGGGCGACGTAGTTGCGAAGAAAAAAGCCAATGCAATAGAAGTTGAAAGCGTGGACTTTAAACCAGATGATCGCATTGCCCATGTAATGATTCGAACCGATGCTACAAACCCGGTCATCAATGTTCGAGAAAAAGATGACCATATCATTATTGATGTGAAAAAAGCTGGTCTTCTTGCAGGGCAAGAGCGTTCTCAAGATGTCAGTGCATTTCCTGGGCCAGTTCGTCAAATTGATACCTATAAGCAAGGTGATAACGTGCGCATTGTAACGCGGTTACGTGAAAAGGTTGCTGTAACATCTTTTCAACAAGGCAATGTGTTTACGATTAATTTTGAGCCCGAAGATTTGGCGCAGGCTCGCATGAATTCGGGTGAAGTCGATAAGTTTGCTTATACAGGACAAAAGGTCACCTTTGATTTTAAAGATATTGATATTCGCAATGCCTTAAAGCTTATCGCTGAGGTGAGTAATTTGAATATTATCATGTCGGATGATGTGACAGGTGTATTAACCATGCGTTTGGAAGATGTGCCTTGGGATCAAGCTTTGGATATTATTCTTACAGCAAAAGGTCTTGGTAAAACATTATCCGGTAATGTTATGCGCATTGCTCCTGTAGAGGTATTGAGTAGTGAGCATAAGCTAAAATTAGAGGAGCAACGTGGGGCAGAGCGTTTAGAGCCACTGCTTACAGAGTTTATAGAGTTGAATTATGCAAAAGTAGCTGAAGTAAAAAAAGTTATTTCGGCGGCTTCGGCAAGTAAAAAGAAAAACACTGCAAGTACAAAAAATACAGGCTCGACTGAAAGTCAGGGGTTATTGTCTTCAAGAGGAAGCTTGACGATTATTGATCGAACCAACACGTTGATTGTAAAAGATACACAAAAGTCAATTAATGCCATTAAACGTTTGGTTGCAGTTATGGATGTACCACTAAAACAAGTTCTTATTGAAGGGCGAATTGTTGAAGCGACTGATAGTTTTTCTCATGCTATAGGTGTGTCATGGGGTGGTCAATATACTGCCAATAATGGCGGTGCTGCGATTAACACAGTAAATGTTGGTGGAACCGCGGCCACGGCAGGTACAACAGGTGGTAATGGATTCTTGGTTGATTTGCCAGCAGCGGTGGGCACAGGAAGTGGAGGGGCAATAGGTATTGCTTTAGGCTCGTTGAGCAATATAATGAATTTAAATTTGGAATTATCAGCTGCGGAATCTGAAGGTGATATAAAAATTATTTCTAACCCACGGGTAATTACTACAAACCTTAAGCCAGCCACAATTTCACAAGGTGTTGATGTAGCCTTTACAACGACAAGTCAAAATGGCACACAAACACAGTTTAAAAAAGCAGTATTAGGCTTGACTGCAACGCCACAAATTACGGCGGATAACCATGTTATTATGCAGTTGAAGGTAACCAAGGACAGTCCGTTTTTAGATGCTTCTGGAGCCACAACTGGGAGTATTAGCACCAAAACAGTTGATACTGAAGTGTATATGGATAATGGTGAAACAGTAGTAATTGGCGGTATTTATACACGTGATAAAGAGAACTCTCAAGCGAGAGTGCCGTTTCTAGCTTCTATCCCGATACTTGGTAATCTATTTAAAAAGAATACAAAAATAGATAATCGCACAGAGTTATTAATTTTTGTAACACCTAAAATTATAAACACGAAAAGTGAGAAACGTTAAATATTGATTCTTATTGGCTCTATGGGAGCAGGAAAATCTACGATCGGGCGGCTTTTAGCCGCCCGTTTGGGTTTGGACTGTGTTGATTTGGATGTTGTGATTGTTGAAAAAGCAGGTAAAAATATTCCACGTATCTTTGAAGAAGATGGAGAGTGTGTTTTTCGTGCATTGGAAGCAGAATCTTTAGCGCTTTTATGTACCGATGGAAAGGCTAAGGTATTGGCAACAGGTGGTGGCGCGGTGATGAGTGCCCCAAACCGTGAGCGTATGAAACAAGCAGGGAAAGTGATTTGGCTTGATGCTCCACCTGAGGTGTTGGCAAAGCGTATTGCAGGGGATAGCAATCGACCATTGTTGAATGGTGTGGATGTATTGGCAAAAGCCAAGGTGTTGGATAATCAGCGGCGCAAGTATTATGAGATGAGCGCAGATTTTCGGGTAGATACTTCGCAGATGAGTGCAGCGCAGGCTGTGGATGCGATAGTGGCATTTGCGAATAGCAATAAAGAAAGTGAATAAGGATTTTATGAATAAGCCCGATATTTATCACGTAGCATTGGATGAGCGTTCTTATGATATTCATTTGCAGGCAGGTTGCCTAAAAAATATTGGCGATGCTGTGCGTAAGCTCTTTCCGGATGCTGAACGTTGCATGGTGGTGAGTAATGATGTTGTGGCACCACTCTATCTAGATGTGGTGAATCAAAGTCTTGTTGCAGTAGGCTGGCAAGTCTTTAAACATATTCTTCCTGATGGCGAACATTTTAAAACAGTAGCTACATGGTCAGAGATTATGGATGCTCTTATGCATTCGCGCCTATCTCGCAATGAGCCTATCATAGCCTTGGGTGGTGGTGTTGTGGGCGACATGACGGGTTTTGCAGCATCATGTTATCGTCGTGGTATTCCTTTTGTACAAGTGCCAACAACATTATTGGCACAGGTTGATTCCAGTGTGGGAGGCAAGACTGCGGTGAGTCATCCACATGGTAAAAATATGATTGGCGCATTTTATCAGCCGCGTTTGGTGTGGATTGATTCAGATGTGTTGAAAACACTTGCACCCGAGCAGTTGCGCGCAGGCTTGGCGGAAGTGATTAAATATGGTGCGATTTGGGATCGTACATTCTTTGATTTTGTTGCAGCCCACGCTGAAGATTTATTGGCTTTAAATGAGGCTTCGGTCAACAAAGTGATTGTAGAATCGTGTCGTTATAAAGCAGAAATTGTGATGCAGGATGAAACAGAACAAGGCGCGCGTGCTTTATTGAATTTAGGGCATACATTTGGTCACGCAATTGAAGCCATGACACATTATACCGCTTATTTACATGGTGAAGGTGTGGCAGTGGGTATGCGTATGGCAGCGCGTTTATCGGAAATGCGTGGCGATGCTCCTCAAGGCACGGAAGTTGCGATGGTCAAGGCTTTGAGGGCATTAAAGCTACCTGTTGAGCCACCAAAATTCACGGCGACTGAATGGTTGGATGCTATGGGACATGATAAAAAGAATATTGGTAGTCGCATTCGTTATGTGTTATTGAAAGGTATTGGAGAAGGGTTTATTGCTGAAGATGTGGTAAATGATGAAATAGAATCACTTATTGCATCATTTGAGAGCGATATTTAAATGAAGCTCTCTATTGCTTGAGTTTGTAAAGACCTCTCAACATCACTTGAAATGACAGGGTTTGTGGCGATGTCATTCCGAGCGAAGTGAAGGAATCTTGCCTTACAATGCTGAATCAGTCGTCGCCACCCAACATGCCAAACATCGCTAGTAGGTTTTGGAATAATAAGAAAACATCCAAATAAAGAGTCAAGGCGGCGGCGATATATTCATTGCTAGGATACTCACGTAAAATGGTTGATGTATCATAAAGAATAAATGCAGAGAATAATAATACGCCCATGCCACTCATCGCCAGCTGCAAGGTGCTTGATTCAAAGAAAAAATAGTTGGATAGCCCAAGTACAATCATGGCAATCAAACCTGTCCAAACAAAGCCTTTAAGAAATGAAAAGTCTTTACGGGAAATAAATACATAAGCAGTTAAACCAACAAATGCTGCAGCTGTGGTTAAAAATGCCTGAGCCACCAACATTTCAGATCGCGCAGCGACAAAACCAACCAAAGGGGAAATTGCCAAGCCAGTGATGGCACCGAATGCTAAAAGTGCTGCAAAGTTAAGCCCTGAAACATGGCGCACAGCTTGCACACAGAGCATACCCGCCATCATAAGTCCTAACATCATCCACGGATGCTCTTGAGGAAAAGCCATGCCCATAGAGAAATAGGCTCCAGCACTGCCTGCTGCAATACATAGAGCAAGCATACCGTAGGTTTTCCCCAAAAAATCAATACGGTCATCTGCCAAATTAGCCGCTGAGGTCGTTAACGTTGATGTGTTCATAAGCTTAAGCTCCTTTATTTAATACAAATTTGAAAGGTGTAGATAATAATTGGAATGCGTCAATGCCTTATTTTTTCCTGCTCATCAATAATTTCAGCTTCCAAAATAACAGTTTTAGAGGAGTTGGGCGACAAACTGATTGCTCTTTTCATAAGAAGTACACGAACTGCCGGAATGAGTAGTAAAAAACCAAGGGCATCTGTGATAAAACCGGGCAAGAATAATAAAAGTCCTGCAATAGCTAAAAATATACCGTGTAATGCGTCTTCAGCGGGCAATGCCCCTTGTGTCATTTGTTGTTGTGCAGAAAGTAATGTTTTAATTCCTTGAATTCGGATAAGCAGACCACCCAAAGCGGCGGTGAATAAACAAAGAGCGATGGTCGCGATACCGCCAATGCCCGAGCCAACTTCAATAAGTACATAAAGCTCCAGCAAAGGCACAGCAATGAATAAAAGGAATATAATTTTGATTAGCATGGAGTAGTTATGGGGCGTATGCATACAAAATGCAAGGGGTAAGTTAATATTTTAACTCTAAGCTTGCTCAATAGCAGGTGCTGTTCAATACTTGCAGCCATGAAACGGTATTTATTTATCATATTGCTGCTGGGGCTTTTACCTAGCTGTGCCACAGTGGAAAATGACTATGATCCATTGATTGGACTTAACCGTGGTACAGATGCGTTTAATACGACTGTGGATAAGGTGAGCCTAAAGCCTATTGCAAAAGGTTATCAAGCAGTAACGACTAAAAATGTTCGCAACATGGTTTCTAATTTTTATGATAATGCTACATATCTAAACACAGTACTTAATGATTTTTTACAAGGGAAGGGGCAACAGGGCTTTGAAGATTTTGGGCGCTTTCTCATTAATTCTACGCTCGGAATTGCAGGTTTAGCGGATGTTGCCAGTTCCATGGGTTTGGAAAAGCATGATGAAGATTTTGGACAAACTTTGGGAGTCTGGGGTGCCGATCAAGGGGCATATATTGTGTATCCGTTTTTAGGCCCCAATTCGATACGTGATACACCTGGCTTTATTACTGAAACGGCAACGGATCCCTTGTTTTGGGCTTCTCTTGTCGTAGCACCGCAAGTAACAATTCCTTTTACAGTTTTAAAGTATATTGATAAACGTTCACGTTTGATGGAAGCCTCAGATATGCGTGATGAACTGGCTTTGGATCCTTATTTATTTACGCGTGAGGCATGGAGACAGAGTCGGGAATATAAGATTTATGATGGAAATCCACCTACAAGCAATACGACTGATAGCGAGGATGACTGGGGTGACGATAGCTTTGATGATGAGCCATCTTTCGATGCGACTGATCCGGTAGAGCCAGAGCCGTCAGCTAAGCCAAAGCCTCAATATAAACCACATATTCGATTAAATTAAACGTAACTATCTAGATTACCACTGAGTTGCTCAAGCTCCGCGTTGAAAAATGCTCACGTACAGAAGTACGCTGCGTTTTTTCGCCTTGACCTTGGTCAAATCAGCGGCAACCTGAACAGTTCCTTTACCATGCTGAATAGCGACACATGTCGCGTTTCGAAAACCCAAGGAAGTGCTGATTAAAGGTGTCATCTCGACCGAAGCGGAGAGATCTGTTTCGCAACAGATTGAAAACAAGGGTCTTTCGACTTCGCTCAAGATGACAAATGGTGCTAAGTGGCGTTAATCAGCGCTTCCCTAACGAATGAATAGCAAATGATAGATTTATCATTTGTTATTCAAGAGTTACAATTAAACCCTGCTGGAGCGATGACGTAATAAATGATCAGCTAAAACCAATGCAAGCATAGCTTCGGCAATGGGTACGGCGCGAATACCAACGCATGGGTCGTGGCGACCTTTGGTGATAATTTCAGTTTCTTCACCATAAATATCAATAGTGGGACGCGGTGTTAAAATAGATGATGTTGGTTTGAGTGCCATGCGTGCATGAATGGTATCACCGTTGGAAATACCACCCAAAATACCACCGGCATGATTGCTTTGAAAACCCGATTGGCGAATGGCATCACCAAATTCAGAACCTTTGGCTTCAACACATGCAAAACCATCACCAATTTCAACGCCTTTCACAGCAGGAATCGACATCATGGATTTGGCAATATCAGCATCCAAACGATCAAAAGTGGGCTCGCCTAGACCAGCAATCATACCATGGGCTTGTACCGTAACAGATGCGCCAATGGAGTCACCTGTTTTACGAAGTTTATCCATAAACTCAGCCATGTTTGCAGCAGCCTCTGCATCAGGGCAGAAAAAAGGGTTGTTGCAGATTTCATCAGTATTAAAATTTTCTGGGTCAGCCTTGTGTGGACCAATTTGATCCACCCAGCCAATAATATTGATCCCAGCAGTAGCGAGTAACTGTTTGGCAACTGCACCCGCAGCCACACGAACGGCAGTTTCTCGTGCTGAGGAACGTCCACCACCACGATAATCACGGCGACCATATTTCTCAAAATAAGTATAATCGGCATGCCCAGGGCGAAATTTATCTTTTATGTCTGAATAATCTTTGCTGCGCTGGTCGGTATTGCGAATAAGCAATGCAATCGGGCAACCTGTAGTGATACCTTCAAATACGCCTGAAAGAATTTCGACTTCGTCGGCTTCACGGCGTTGGGTGGTATATTTGGATTGCCCTGGTTTACGGCGGTCTAAATCGGGTTGAATATCGGATTCAGACAGTTTGATACCAGCAGGGCAACCATCAACAATAGCAACCAATGCAGCACCGTGCGATTCGCCCGCAGTTGAAACGCGAAAGATATCGCCGAAATTAGAGCCTGACATAAATAAGCAACCCTATTCGACGCCTGGGTCGCCAGCACCAACATGGAAACCTGCATCAACATAATGTACTTCGCCAGATACACCCGAAGCCAAGTCTGAAAGTAGATAGGCAGTGGTATTGCCGACTTCATCCTGCGAAACATTGCGACCAAGCATCGAGCCACGCGCACTTTTTTCCATCAATTTACGGAAATCACCCACCGCAGATGCTGCCAGTGTGCGAATAGGTCCAGCAGAGATAGCATTTACACGAATCCCTTGCGTACCCAAATCTTGTGCTAAGTAACGTGTTGAAGCTTCAAGTGCAGCCTTAGCAACACCCATCATGCCATAACCAGGCACAGCGCGCTCAGCACCCAAGTAAGACATGGTAACCATGCTGCCGCCTTCTTTCATCAATGGTGCGGCACGTTGAGCGCAGGCAATAAATGAATAGGCAGAAATATCCAATGCAAGCTGGAAATCAGCCCGTGTGGCGTGAGAAAATGGGTTGCGCAAAGCATCTTTATTGGCAAATGCGATGGAGTGAACCATGAAATCAAGCTCGCCCCATTGCTCTTTAACCTTGGCAAAGAAAGCATCCAGTTGAGCATCATCACTTACATTGAGTGATTCAATCAATTTAGCATCCAATTTTTCAGCCAATGGACGAACACGTTTTTCCAGTTGTTCGCCGAGATAGTTAAAACCAAGCTCTGCACCTTCACGTTTACAGGCCTGTGCAACGCCCCAAGCAATGGATTTATCATTGGCTAAACCAAGAACTAGGCCTTTTTTGCCTTCTAGAATCCCCATGATTTGTTACCTCTATTCATAAAGTATATAAAATAAAATTTTGCACATCTTAGCAGTCAGCAGAGGAAAGCGCACGCAGATGACGCTTTAACTGCGAAGCTGACCAATTTTGATCCTCAGCGTATGCTTGCTTCTCCCAGCATTTGATGAGTTTATGCCACATCTCTGCATCAATATTGTCGGGAACAGGTAGGTGTCGCAAAGGCATAGATGGATGGCGAATGATATGATGCTTTTTCAGCCATGCATCCCATATTCTTTGATGCATTATGTATGGGCGATGAAACCATGTATGTATGGGTGTCGTTTTGTATAACCGAGCGACTGCAAAGATAAGAAAAGACCCAAATAAAAGCCAAGGGATAATATCTTTTAACCATCGTTTGATATGTTGTAATAGTTGTTCGCGGTCGTTGTCTTGAAACTCCAAAATATAGCGATACCAGCTTAGTTTCACGGACTCCCACACGGCATCGAAGGCTGGGAACTGGACACCAGATAGTTGCCAGCGTGATGCAGGGGTTGGATCCATGCGCTGCCACTGCCCGTCTTGCCAGACTTCGACCCAGCTATGGGCATGCTGTTCTCTAAGCACTAAAAAATGTCCGACATCATTCCATTCCCCGCCGTAATAGCCATTGATAACCCGTGATGGCATGCCCAATACTCTGGCGGCAAGTGCTAGTGTGGTCGCATAAAGTTCGCAATGCCCACGTTTGCTTTTCAGAAAAGATGTGAGTGGATGTTCTGTATCAATGGGGGCATGTAAATCATAGGTCCAGCTTTGTAGCTCGCGGGTGAGTAGCTTTAGAGCTTGGTTTGGGGTGCTGTTAACAGGGACTGTATCGTTGACCCAAAGCTTTATGTCATGGGGAATAGTGCTGGTCTCAGATTCAGATGGTACGGGTATTTGCTCGGATAAATAACGTTCAGCAGGATGAAAAACAGGCGTATTTGAAAGTGCATCAAGCTTCATAATCAGGCGCAAGCGACGTGCTGGGGCTTTGTTGAAACGAAGCTGTCCCAAGTCATCAAATTTTATCTGATTGTTATGGGTTCCAATGGCAGTTAAACCATCAGGAAGAAATATATAAGGGTGGTCAGATGCTTCACGAAAGACTGCGATGGTATAACCTGAATCAGCTGATTTGGAGAAGGTGATGTTATCTGTAGCCGCCCATGTTTTGACTATTTTATGGGGGCGCTGTTTCCAACCATGATTGCTGTATTGGCTTAATGTTACACCGCGCCAATAACGTCCAAGGGTTTGTTTCTGAAATTTCTTCACATTGTCATCTTCGGCTTCGGCACGCAAAACCACTGTAGCATCCAACTCACGAGCAAAATCACCCAACTGCACACGATCTGAAAAGCCTGTGGTGGCTTTGCGTGGTTGGGTGGGTTGTAATTTGCTTTGCACATCAAAACGCGGCAATGCAATAAACATCAACAGTGCCATCAGTAGCATCACCAATGTGCCGCGTAAGTCG
>CAJXLC010000035.1 GCA_913055645.1 uncultured Pseudomonadota bacterium
TAAGCTTCCGCACTATCAAGAGTGGCTCTAAAATTCAGTTCTTTATGCTCTAAAAAGGTTTCAATTTCCTTATCAACAATCGGTGATTTTCCCGCATTTAATAATGCCACTTTCTCTGCAACAACATCCAGAGCAACAACCTCATGATGCTGCGCCAAAAGCATGGCATTGGATAAACCCACATAACCTGTCCCTACTACGGCAATCTTCATTCGTTACCTTCCATAAGTTTATACACCTTAATCATAAGCACACTGTAACCATGCAACAGCAATAAAAAAAGGCGCGACATATGCCGCGCCCTTCAATATCATATTTAGCAATCAATCATCATGCTTGTTTTTATGCTTGCCTTCGTGTTTTTCACCATCTTTATTGTGCTTGCCATGTTCCTCATCACCTGAAACTTCTATATCATCTTCAATTTTAGATAGTTTCTTCTCGCCAATGCCTTTCACATCGGTCAAATCATCCACAGATTTGAACGCACCATGTGCTTTGCGATACGCCACAATCGCTGCCGCAGTTTTTGCGCCAATACCATGCAACTCCTGCAACTGTGCTGCCGATGCTTTATTCAAATCAATCTTGTCACTTGCGTATGCCGAACCACTTAACATCAAAAAAGCAGTCATCATCGCCATCAATATCATTTTAAAATTCATATACTCCCCTCTCATTTTTCTAGTCTCTACCATCAAGACTGTCTATTTATCATAGATCAAAAAATCCAAGAGGCAAACCACGATACCCAAAGTTATTCATACAGACCGACCTAATCATCGGACAAGGCAGCAAAAACAACCTTTGCAAAATTAGAAAAATCGGACAAATGATGTTTACATATTGCATACACCATCTGCCAGTCTATCGCTTCATAGTTATGAACCGCAATATTACGAAAACCGACTGATTTTTTCATCCGATTAGCAAGCACAGTATCAATGCAACCATATTCAGCAAGAGACTCAAACATACCTCCCATCGTGTCTGGCGCGGGAATATTATCCAATTCAGCAACCCAATGGGCGGCAATATCAACACTCAATTGAACTGCCCGTGTGAGATTAAGTGTTATGATATCTTGCAGATCAATATTTTGTGCAAGTGCAGCAGCATTTTCGGGACACTTCTCCTCAATTCGCAACAAACAACGCCGCAATGACTCTAACTTTTCTTCAATTAATGCCCTATCCATGCCTGTCTCCGCACTGCTAAAATTCGCTGCCTATACGGCAAAAAATCAGCTTGATCTAGTAAATATTGACCTAGCAATGCTGCATATACGCTATCATCACCAACTAGACGCTTACCATAATGTAAAATTTGGCCCAATAAAGGTTGCCCTACCTTTTTAAGGTCAATTAAGTCCACTGCACGCCCCGTTATCATAGCAATATCTTCAATCAATGATGATTTATCATCTGCATCCATCACCTGTTCCAATTCAATTGCCAAATCAATATCACTATCAAATCGTTCACTATGCTTAGCTAACGACCCAAATACAATAGCTTGTTTAACCGCAGAATTCTGTTGCAGATAGCGTTGTAGTTTTTTCATTCTATCCATAGACAACCCTCTTATATCGCATAGCATACCTACAATATCAATATATGAAAAATGATAACTATTCAGCACGGTAAAGTAACTGTTCAGATTATCTCTAATTTGCTCAAGATCAAGACGAAAAAACACAGCGTACTTCCTGTACGTGAGCATTTTCAACGCAGAGCTTGGGCAAATCAGTGATGAGCTGAATAGTTACGGCTTTTTCACCTCAATAATCTGTGCATCAAAGCCTTCAGGTGCCCCCCGCTGCCAAATCCAAGCATAATAGCCTACCACACCCAGCATACCCGACACTGCCGATGCGACACCTGTAATCTCTTGTCCTTGCAACACAAATCCAACCACTGCACCAACTGCAATAAATACCAACATGGGAACGCCATACAAGCGAAAAGCAGTTCTAAGTAACAAATCATCGGCAACTTCAATCACCACCTCATCACCAACTTCTGCTGAACTGTCATTTTTCACCCGCAATTTCAACACGCGCCCTTCACCTGAACCTTCTTTCCAAGAGCCCAACGTTTTACACGATGCTTTGCCCGCACATGAGTTACACGATGAGGCTCGCTCACCAACAACAATGGCTTCATGATCATGAATTTCTGTTACAAATACTGTTTGACGCATATGCGCACTATACAAACCTTACCTTATAAACGTAAAGTACGCATACATGACAGCCAACCATCAACACTTCGACTATCTTATCATCGGCAGTGGTGCAGCAGGTCTTCTCGCTGCTTACCAACTCGCCGAACATGGCACTGTTTGCATTGTAAATAAAGGTGATTTTAGCGAATCCAACACCTACCAAGCACAAGGTGGTATTGCAGGTGTTTCAGACTTAAGTGACTCAGTAGATGAGCATATGAATGACACCATTCAAGCTGGGGCAGGCTTGTGTCATGAAGATATTGTACGGCAAATTGCCGAAGCTGGTGGCAACATTATTAGCGAATTAAGTGCGCTTGGGATGCCCTTTGATGAAGATGCACAAGGGCTACATTTAACCCAGGAAGGTGGTCATAGCCATCGCCGTATTGCCCATGCCAAAGATGCAACAGGTCGAGCTGTTGGTGAAACCTTGCTCAAACATGTGCAACATCACCCTAATATCCAGTGCCTACGCCATCATATGGCAGTGGATTTGATTACTAGCCATCGTTTGAGGCATCATCATGGTAAAAATCATTGTTTGGGTGTTTATTTACTCAATAAAAATAACCACATCATTACCGTATCTGCCCAACATACCATTCTTGCTACAGGCGGAGCTGGCAAGGTTTATATGTATACCTCCAACCCCCATGCCGCAACAGGTGATGGTATTGCCATGGCATGGCGTGCTGGCTGTAAGGTCATGAACATGGAGTTTATGCAATTTCATCCAACCTGCCTTTACCATGCTTCCGCACCCACCATGCTTTTAAGTGAAGCATTGCGCGGCGAAGGTGCATATCTCATCAATGGTGACGGCAAACGTTTTATGTTCGATTATGATGAACGTGGTGAATTGGCTCCGCGTGATATTGTCGCCCGTGCCATTGACCATGAAATGAAAAAACATGGGCAAGATTGTATGTTCTTAGATGCTAGGCACTTGGGCAATGAGCGCATTTCAAAACAATTCCCCAATATCCATCGACGATTGATGGCATTAGGTCTGGATATGCGCGAGCAAATGATTCCGATTGTACCTGCAGCGCATTATATGTGTGGTGGCGTTGCAACCAACTTAAGTGGGCAAACAGATATTGAAAATTTATACGTGATTGGAGAGTCAGCCTGCACTGGTCTGCATGGTGCCAATCGCCTAGCGAGCAATTCCTTGCTCGAATGTTTGGTAATGGCAAAAGCATGTAGCAAACATATCATCTCACAACCAGCAAACGCAGAAACCATCGCACTGCCAGCATGGGATGAATCGGGTATTACGCCTGAACGCGAACGTATTCAAATTAAACAAAACTGGGATGAAATACGTGCAATTATGTCCAACTATGTTGGTATCGTACGCTCCAATGAACGACTACGTCGAGCTCGTCGAAGGTTGATGGTTGTACAAGAAGAAATTGCTCATTTTTACTGGCAACATCCATTAAGCCGCGATTTAATTGAATTGCGTAATTTATCGCTTATTGCCGAGCTTATTATTCGCTCCGCGCAGCAACGCCATGAATCACGCGGTTTGCATTATTCCACCGATTATCCAAACACCAACCACACAGGCAAAGATACATTTCTTACGCCCGAACCATCATGACCAAGCGCCGCCTTCGGGTTCAAATTCAAGGACAAGTACAAGGTGTTGGCTTTCGTTATCACACCTGCAAGCAAGCCAACGAAATCGGCATCACAGGCTGGGTTCGCAACTGTCCAGATGGTAGTGTTGAAGCATGTATCTGTGGAAATGGAAAACAACTCGATGACATGCAACAGTGGCTAGCTCATGGCCCTGAATGGGCAACTGTCAGCGATATTCATGTTGAGTCCATGGCTGAACCCGCTGAACTCAATGTTTTTAAAATTACGTAAAATTTAGACTTTACGACCAAAAAACATGCTGTTTATTATTTAGTTACACTACTGTCCAACAAAAATAATTCCTCGTCATACCCGACTTGATCGGGTATCCAGAATAGTTCACAAACAATGGATTCCCACCTGCGTGGGAATGGCGAAAAAGCTAAAAAAGGGCACCCGTGGGTTACCCCTGCATAATCGGAATACTTATTTTACGTTTATTTAACGTATCCACTTTGGATTTTACAGTCTCTGCCAACTCGCGATAAATTGCTGCCAATTTCGAATCAGGATGCGCCACAACAATCGGTGTACCATCATCACCATCCATACGAATTTGCATGTCCAGCGGCACATGTGCAATCACTTCAGTTTTGAAGTCTTCACTCAAACGATCCGCGCCACCCTCTGAAAAAATCGCGCTCGACTCACCACAATGTGGACAAATAAACTGACTCATATTTTCCACAATACCCAAGGTCGGCACATGCACTTTATTAAACATCTCAATGCCTTTTCGGCAATCAAGAAGCGCAATATCTTGCGGCGTTGTCACCACCACTGCCCCTGCCAGCGTTACCCTTTGTGACAAAGTAAGTTGCGCATCACCTGTACCGGGTGGCATATCCACAATAAGAAAATCAAGCTCTTGCCACTTCACATCGCCTAACAACTGAGCTACTGCCCCAGCTACCATCGGTCCACGCCAAACCATAGCTTGCTTTTCATCAACCAAGCAGCCCATCGACATGATTTTCACTCCAAAGTTCTGCAAAGGGTAAATCTGTTTGTCATCAATATTTACTTCTGGTTTACGCCCCGCAAGTCCCATCATACGTGGCACAGAAGGGCCATAAATATCCGCATCCAAAAGCCCAACTTTCACGCCTGATTGCGCCAATGCTATAGCTAAGTTTACCGCTGTAGTTGATTTGCCTACACCACCTTTACCCGATGCAACTGCAATAATATTTTTTACATGCTTCAAACCATCTTCAGCCGTTTCACTGGTTGCCGTTATTACATTCTTATGAGACATTGATTCATCCTTAACACACCATTCATTGAAAGCCCATCATCAAAAAAAACTATTTTATGTCAACCATAGCTGTGTAAGGGTGTTAAATAATATTTACATCTGACTATTATTATGAATAATGGCGATTCTCATGCAAAATATTAGTAGCAAAATAAAAGCCTTGCGCCAACAACAAGGATTATCCCAACGTTCCTTAGCTGAGCAGGCTGGTATTAGTGCAGCATCGTTATCGCAATTGGAGTCAGGGCAAAGCTCACCTTCAGTGGCAACCTTGGAAAAGCTTGCTGATGGTTTGGGTATTGCGATTGCTGCATTCTTCCTTGAAACGGGTGAACAAAAAGATATTGAAATATTTGATTTGAATGACCGCCCCATGGTTACACTAAATCAAGGTGGACAATTTATTCCACTCACTGCTTTGCATCACCCCATTGGTTTTGAGCCTATGCTGGTGCAACTGGATGCGGGCGGAAGCTTTGAAGAGGGGCAGTATGGTATCAAAAGCCCTCATGCTTTTATTTGGGTTCGTAGTGGACATGTATTATTGGAATACGATAACCGCGAATATCACCTCACTGAAATGCAATCATTGTATTATGATGCTCGCAAACAACATAATTGGCGCAATACATCTGATGCACCATGTGAATTATTGATGGTACGTTCCCGATGATGCAATCACTCGCCTTAAATGTTTCGTTACTCTCATGTTTGACAGTCATCATCGCTGCCATCACCGCACCTATGTTACAACGGAGCAAGCAACTTATGGTATTATCTTGCTTGATGGGCTTATCGGGTTTGTTTGCTGTGATTGCAGGTTTTACAGGGCTTGCAAATGGCGGTGGAAGCATCATTTTACCTTTTGGACTACCCTGGCTGCCCATGCACTTGCGCTTGGATGCATTAGGCTCGTTCTTTTTATTGGTGATTGGCGCCTTGGTTTTGCCCGTCGCTATTTATTCACAAGGCTATTTAAGCCATGAAAAACGTCTGACACCAATAGCGATTTTCTTGCCTTTGTTTATCCTTGGTATGATGGGTGTGGTGCTCTCTGATGATGCTTTCACCTTTATGTTGTTTTGGGAGTTGATGAGTGTGTCATCGTATTTCCTCGTAACCCATGAGCATCAACACCCTGAAAATCGCAAAGCAGGCTTTATTTATTTACTGATGGCACATATGGCTGGGCTATTGATTATGGGTAGTTTTGCCACCTTATATGCGACATCGGGTTCGTTTGAATTTTCTGCCATGCGTGATGCACAGCTATCACCTTTATGGGCTTCTGTGGCATTCTTATTAGCAGGGTTTGGTTTTGGCACCAAAGCAGGTGTGGTTCCTATGCATGGCTGGTTGCCCGATGCGCATCCTGTTGCGCCCTCCAATGTATCGGCATTGATGAGTGGCATCATGCTTAAAGTAGCTATTTTTGGTTTTATTCGCATCACGTGGGATTTGATGGGTAGTGGTGATTTCCAATGGTGGTGGGGTGCATTGGTCTTGGCAGCAGGGTCAAGCTCGGCAGTTTCGGGCGTATTGATGGCATTGCAACAACATGATCTCAAACGCCTACTGGCTTATCACTCAATTGAAAATATTGGTATTATTCTTATAGGTTTGGGCTTGGCAATGCTATTGGCACACTTTGGTCACAACACGCTTGCTGCTCTAGGTTTGATTGCAGCCTTGTACCACACCATCAATCATGCACTATTTAAAGGTTTGCTTTTTATGGGGGCTGGCGCGGTATTGCACAGCACAGGTTCACGTAATATGGAAGCCATGGGTGGATTGATTCATCGTATGCCTTGGACTGCGGCTTTCTTTTTGGTTGCCTGTATTTCCATTTCTGCCTTACCACCGTTTAATGGCTTTGTTTCGGAATGGCTGACCTTTCAAACAGCTTTGATGGCTCCGCAATTGGGCGGTGCATTGCTCACCGCCATTGTGCCTTTTTCAGCCGCCATGCTTGCCTTGGCAGGTGCACTGGCAGCCACATGTTTTGTCAAAGTATTTGGTGTGGTCTTTTTAGGACATGCACGCAGTGATATTGCCTCTGATGCCAAGGAAGTGGATGATTGGATGCTAGTAGGTATGGCGATTCCAGCTTTGTGTTGTTTATTACTTGGTGTATTGCCAACTGTATTTATTCCAATCCTTGATCACGTTCCGCAACTGTTATTGCATACATCGCTCACATCTTCATCCAACGGGCAAGCTATCGATGCCACGCAATGGTTATGGCTCACCCCTATGAATGCAGCCCATGCTTCCTATTCTGCACCGATTATTTTGCTTGGCATGTTACTTCTTGGCGGGGTGGCATTTTGGAGGTTACACCCTAAGGGCACAATAATTCGCCGCTCTAAAATGTGGAGTTGTGGCAATCCGCATACCCATGCACGCATGCAATACAATGCCACCAGTTTTTCACAACCATTACGCCGTATTTTTGCAGGACTATACCAGCCTGATGAGCATGAACATGCAGAGCGCCATCAACATGCTTTACTCACTACACGTGTAAAATATGTGGTGCATGTCGGCGATATGGTAGTCAAACACCTCTATCAACCCATTGGGCACGTTACACTGTGGATTGCTAAGGTTATTCGCCATGAACATCAGCGTGGTATTCACGCTTATTTGACTTATACCTTTGCCACAGTCCTACTTCTTTTGGCAGTTTTCGTATGAATTCATTACTATTTCAACTCTTACAAGCTCTTTTAATGGTCTTGCTAGCACCGTTGGTCGCAGGTTTTCTATCGACCATCAAAGCGCATCTGCAAAACAGACGAGGTGCAGGCATCATGCAGCCATGGCGTGATATTCAGAAGTTATTCGCCAAAGAAGTGGTCTTGGCAGATCATGCCTCATGGATATTCCGATTTACGCCTTATATTGTCTTTACAGCAACACTTATGGCAGCAAGCGTTGTCCCTGCATTATTAGTCGACACCCCTTTATCACTCACCGCTGATGTCATTGCATTGGTCGCATTGCTTGCCCTAGCACGGTTTTTCTTATCCTTGGCAGGCATGGATATTGGCACAGCCTTTGGTGGTATGGGCTCCAGTCGTGAAATGACCTTTTCAGCACTGGCAGAGCCAGCTATGTTAATGAGTGTTTTGGTGTTAGCCATTGGTGCACACAGTACCAATATCACCACCATGATTACACACACGCTGACAACCCCGCTGTTGATTCAACCCTCCATCGCCTTTGCTTTGGTAGCCATGTTGATGATTGCCGTTGCTGAAACAGGACGTATTCCCATTGACAACCCCACCACACATTTGGAACTCACCATGATTCATGAGGCGATGTTGCTGGAGTATTCAGGGCGACATTTAGCCTTGATGGAATGGGCTTCGATGGTAAAATTATTACTCTTTACCACACTGATAATTGATTTATTTATGCCTTGGGGTATTGCTAGTGAAGCTTCATTGATTGGCATTGTCTTAGCTTTGGCAATATGGTTATTCAAACTGATGGGGTTGCTAATCATTTTAGCTGTTTTTGAGACATCTCTTGCCAAACTACGCTTATTTGAAGTGCCTCAATATTTAGGTACAGCCTTTGTTTTATCATTCTTGGGCTTGATCATTCACTACATGTTGGAGGTGAGTGTATGAGTGCCCCATTTGCTCAACAAATCATTGATGGCATGGCTGCTTTGACGCTACTTATTTCCTTTGCCCTATTGGCACAACACCGTATGCTCTCCGTGTTGAACTGGTTTGCTGCACAAGGTTTATTGCTCGCCGCTACGGCTGCCGTGGTTGCCTATAGTTCAGGTGAATATGAATTATATATATCTGCGATCATGACCTTTTTACTTAAAGGATTGCTGTTGCCTTGGATGTTATGGCGTGTGATTCGCAAGCTGCATGTACACCGTGAAGTCGAGCCTATAATGAATAGTGGGCTTACCATCATGATTGCTATCGCGGTCACCCTCTTTGCCTTCCATGTTGTTCAGCCTATTGAAGTTACCTCTGATTTAATGACACGAAACTCCATGGCAATCGCCACAGCGTGTGTGCTATTAAGCATGTTGATGATGATTACCCGTAAAAAGGCGATTACACAGGTTATTGGCTTCTTAGCCGTGGAAAATTCACTCTTTTTTGCGGCCATTGGTGCTACCAACGGCATGCCGTTGGTGGTGGAAATTGGTATTGCCTTTGATGTGTTGATTGCCGCGCTTATTTTTGGATTATTCTTCTTCCAAATTCGCAACACTTTTGATTCCATGGAAATTGATACCCTCAATGCATCATTAATCCATAAGGATGAAGACGAATGAACTTCTTTCTTGCCACGCTATTAACCCCATTATTGGGCGGCTTACTCTTGGGTGTCATCCGTAATCCAAAGTCTGCAGCCAAGCTTAATATACTGACATCATCGTTGACCTTTATATTTAGCCTATTTCTAGCTTTTGAAGTTCTAGGGAAAGATTCAGTTCATGCCATGCAAGATTGGTTCTATCTAGACTCCTATAATGTATTTTTGGTCTCACTCACCGCCTTTGTCGGCATGACAACCACCATCTTTTCCAAGCCTTATATGCAACATGAATTAGAAATTGAACGGGTAAATGAACGTCGTATGCGTTTATATCATAGCATGTATCAACTCTTCCAATTTGGTATGTTATTGGGTTTCACCAGCAACAATATCGGTGTATTGTGGGTATCTTTGGAGCTTGCGACCTTGGCAACCGTACTTTTGGTATCCCTGTATCGTACCCCAGCCGCCATTGCTGCGGCTTGGAAATACTTCATTTTATGCGGCATGGGCATTGCTTTGGCGTTATTCGGCACGATTTTAGTATTTTTCACCTCCTCCGCAGTCCTTGGGCATGGCAATGAAGCTCTGACTTGGTCATTGCTTTATACCCATGCTAGCGATCTTGACCCCACCGTAATGGGCATTGCTTTTTGTTTCTTGATGGTTGGTTACGGCACCAAGGTTGGCTTGGTTCCCATGCATGCTTGGTTGCCCGATGCCCATGGTGAAGGTCCTACCCCAGTATCGGCTGTGTTATCAGGATTACTGCTCAATCTTGCCTTGTATGCCTTAGTACGTTTCAAAATGCTCGTGGATGGTTCCACGCATAGTGATATGGCAGGTCATATCATGATGGGATTTGGCATGATTTCGTTGTTAGTCGCAGCCATGTCCTTGCACAAACAACGCGATATTAAACGCATGTTTTCTTTCTCATCCATTGAACATATGGCATTGATGACCTTTGCTTTTGGTATTGGTACACCTTTGGCATCATTTGCAGCATTGTTGCATATGACGGTGCATTCCTTGGTAAAATCAGGTATTTTCTTCACCGTCGGACATGCTGCACAAATCATGGGCACACAAAAAATGGCTGAAATTCGCGGTCTGATTTATCACCATCCTGGTATTGGTTGGGGTTTACTGATAGGTACGGCTGCGATTGCAGGATTTCCACCGTTTGCTGTCTTTATGAGTGAGTTTTTACTCTTTACTGCCACGTTAGAATCCTATCCATGGCTGGCGGTGCCTTTATTGCTGGGCTTATTGATTGCCATGGGTGGTTTATTCCGCTTTGTGCAGCCCATGGTGTATGGTGAAACGGCAGAGCATGCCAAAGCAGTGCATGTCAATATGACACCCGTCTATATTCATTTTGCTTTAGCTCTGCTTTTAGGTCTGGCTATCCCAAGTTTTCTATCGTATTGGTATCATCAAGCCGCCGCTTTAATTACAGGGGGAATTGTATGACGACGGGTTTAAGCAATACATGGTTTGCTGAACGATTGGGTGATCATGGCATTCATTCGCAATACCTTGAAGATCATCATCCAGCCCATATGCCATGCTTAGAAATTAGGCGTTTGGATTGGGCGCATGCTGCTGAAGAAGCCAAACGTCTGGAGATGCGTTTGGTTGGGGTGTGGGCAGCACAAGCAGGTTATCATGATGACCAAAAACAATTATATACTTATATGGCTTTTGCTCATCCAGAACACCGCCATGTCATATTACGGACAACTGTTAACATAGAAAAATTAGAAATCCCTAGCATTAGCTCACATTACATCTCTGCTTGTCGTATGGAGCGCCACATCCAAGATATGTTTGGCATCACCATACAAAATATTCCAGATACTCGATTATGGCTCAAACACGAACATTGGCCTGAAGATGCAACGCCCTTGATGCATGATTTTGATGGTAAAATATCCTTAAGCTCTGATCCTAATCGTGCTGATATTGATTATGATTATGTGCCTTGCGATAGTGAATCCGTGTATGAAATTCCTGTCGGTCCTGTGCATGCGGGCATCATTGAACCAGGGCATTTTCGTTTTTTAGCTGTGGGTGAAAAGATTCTCAATATGGAAGAACGCTTGGGTTATGTGCATAAAGGCATCGAAAAAACCATGCAAGGTCGCAAGGTTGATAATGGACTAAAATTGGCAGGTCGAGTTTCTGGTGACTCTACGGTCGGGCATAGCTGGGCTTTTGCCCAAGCCTGTGAATATGCTGCCAACATCAGCATTCCCAAACGCGCCAGTTATATTCGTGGCATTTTGTGTGAACGAGAACGTATTGCCAATCATATTGGTGATATTGGTGCGATTTGTAATGATGCGGCTTTTGCATTTATGCATGTGCAATGCTCACGCTTGCGTGAAGATATGGCACGTTTGCATGCCCAAGCCTTTGGACATCGTTTATTGATGGATACGTTGAAAATCGGTGGCGTGGCTTATGATTTGAGTGCTGAAACATGCCAACAGCTCATACAACAAACGCGTCATATTGCGGCAGAGGTTGAACGTCTGCGTGATATCTATGCCGATACACCATCCATTCAACAGCGCGTCATTGGCGCGGGCACTGTTAATGTTAATGATGCAAAGGATATTGGTTTGTTGGGTTATGTTGGGCGAGCATCAGGGCATTATCCTGATGAACGTATTGAAGAAGCTTATGCACCTTATGATGATCTCGATATCCCCATGCCACAAGGTAAACTTGGAGGTGTTTCCACCCGCGTTTGGGTTAGATTTGAAGAAATTGCTAACGCCTCACGTATGATTATCCAGCTCTTGGAAACCCTTCCAGAAGGCGACATTCAAAGCGAATGGAAAGCTCCACAAGCAGGCGTATCGGGCTTTACGGCGATTGAAAGCTGGCGTGGTGAAATTGCTGCATGGGTACGCTTTGGTAAAGATGGACTGATTGATCGCTATTTTGTACGTGACCCATCTACTATTAACTGGCTAGGTTTAGAATTAGCTGTGCGCACCGTGCCCGTACCTGATTTTCCTTTGGTGAATAAATCATTCAACTGCTCGTATGCAGGCAATGACCTGTGAGGCACTGATATGTTAAGAATTTTACATCAAATCATGAAAGTAGGTACCATCACCGAACCGCTTGCTCGCAATCAAGATTTTGAAGTATTGGGAGAGCAACTCAAGTCCACGGTTAAAAAACGTTTCCAAGGCTCCCTTGCCATTCGTTTGGTCGATGCAGGTTCATGCAATGGATGTGAATTGGAGATTCATGCTGCCAACAATGCCTATTATGATATTGAACGCTTTGGAGTGCATTTTACAGCTAGCCCGCGTTTTGCCGACATGCTTTTGGTCACCGGTCCTGTTAGTATCAATATGAAAACAGCCTTGGAAATGACCTATGATGCCATGCCCGCGCCCAAACTCGTCGTTGCCATGGGGGATTGTGCCATCAATTGCGGTATTTTTGGCCAAGATAATTATGCTATTGCAGGTAGCGTATCCGACATTATTCCCGTTGATACTATCATCCACGGCTGCCCACCTTCACCCACTGCTCTTATTCAGGGTATACTTAGCACATTAAATCAGCCTGAAGGATAAATTATATGACACACTATGATATTTTAGTCATTGGTTCAGGTCCTGCGGGGCACCGTGCCGCCATCCAAGCTGCCAAACGCGGCAAGCGTGTTGGATTGATTGAACGCAAACCGCGCATTGGTGGTGCAGGTCTACAAACAGGTACTATTCCCAGCAAAGCCCTGCGTGAAATTGCTTACAGTGCCACCATGGGAGCTAACCATGGTATGCGTAATGTACATCCTGAGGTAATTCGCCAACATAATTTTTTATCTGAATCAGTGATTCAAAAAGACATTGTCATTGATAAACAAGAATCTGTTTTTCTAAATCAACTCATGCGCAATGGTGTGTCATTGATTCCCGGTGAAGCGGGCTTTACCGATGAGCATACGTTACGTATCAAAACACCACGTGGTGAAGATCGATATATTCAAGCGGATACATTTATTTTAGCCACTGGCTCACGCCCACGTCGCCCAGGCGATGTTCCCTTTGATAAAGAGCGTGTTTTGGATTCCACATCCATTTTACACATGCAAGAGCTGCCTAAAACACTCAGTATTGTTGGTGGCGGCGTCATCGCATGTGAATTTGCTACAATTTATGCCTCGTTGGGTGTTGAAGTTACCATCATCGACTCCCACCCTAAAATCCTTGATTTTTTATGTGAAGATATTTCGAGCAACCTTGAAAAAAGTATGCGTAGCATGGGTATTCAGCTTCAAATGAATAGCACTATTGGATCCATTACCCGCCATGATGATAAAGTTACTCTGCAATGCGGCAAGCATAGCATTGAAAGTGATTGCCTGCTTTATGCACTTGGTCGTATTCCCAACACGGATGGTTTGGGGTTGCAAGAGCTGGGCATTCAATGCCAAAAACGAGGTTGGATTGAAACCAATCAACACTACCAAACCAATGTTACTCACATTTATGCCGTGGGTGATTTAATCGGTGCGCCAGCCTTGGCAGCTACTGGCATGGAACAAGGTCGAATTGCAGCATTGCATGCGTGCAATGCTGATGAAGTTATTACATCCAGTCATCTACCCATGGCGATTTACACCATGCCTGAAGTGGCATGGGTAGGTGAAACGTCCAAAGAATTAGATAGCCAAGACCATGACTATGTTACTGGTTTTGGTTTTTATCGCGAAACCGCACGCGGGCAAATTATTGGTGACTCCAATGGCTTATTAAAACTCTTGGTTGATAGACAAAATCGTAAATTGTTGGGCGTACATATTGTCGGTGAATCTGCCAGTGAATTGATCCATATCGGTCAAATGGTGATGAACTTAGAAGGCTCCATCGATGACTTGATTCGTAATGTATTTAATTATCCGACATTGGCAGAATGCTATAAAATAGCTGCGCTACATTGCAGTAGCCAACTCAAAAAGCAGCAAGCAAGCAATGACACCTAACCCACACTTAAAAGTATGCCATTCTAGTGGTGTACCTAAACAGACTAAATTACGGTGAACGTTGGAAGGGACAACAATAGAAAAACCTAACGCGATCACTTCATTTACTGTTTCTGAATCGGCTATATCAGCGTGATTGCCCGCTTTTCTGGTTGCTCATGCCATGGATATACTCCAGAGAATCAGTGGCCTTATTTAACATTTCACAAGCAAGATCATCGGCAGCGACAATTAAATACTGAAGCAATAGCACTGAAATGTCGGGGTGTTTATCCTTAAAGTGTTGGAAATCCTTGCGTGTAATAATGGCAAGGCGGAGCGGTGATGAGGCCTTGGCGGAGAATCGATGTTTTCTGCCATCAATAAATGACAGTATTCCAATAACCTTACCACAGCCAAGACTGCGCATGGTTACGGAGTGTTTGCCCAAGCTATCTAGGTTGGCGGAAATGTTAACTTCCCCCTCCAGAATAATAAAAAGGTGATCGTTCTCCTGATGATTATATTCGAAGATATACTCGCCAGTTTTGTAGGTTTGAGACTTCAGGTGGCGTGCAAAGGATGCAACCTGTTCTAAGGACATTTTACCACATATGGAGAAATAGGCGATAAGGCTTAGATCCTCACTACTCATGCTGAATGGGCTTTGATTCATAAATATATCCTTGTAAATTCTTATTTAATACCAATTGGTAAGCAAGCATTGCACCACAATCAAAAACATTGCTGGGCTAGATATTTGTCAGATACGACCTCTTCTTTGCAAGTTATTTAAGCATATAGTGACTTTTTTTTAGGCATAACCTTAAGAATGACCTGCATTGCGATGACATCTATAATCCGTCCCGTATTGCAATAAAAAAGTTTGATGGACAATACACATGTCTGACCTGATGTTGAGGATAGGTAGCCTATAACCCTCAATCCTCCTCCATCAAATAGGAAAGGGAGTCATTCAATTCGAGTCTGGGAAGTTTTTTTTTCAGCAAAACAGCCCCCTCAATGGCAGTCATAAAATAAAAATAATGCCAAGGGCTAACCCCACACTTAAAAGTATGCCATTGTAGTGGTGTACCTAAACATACTGTAGCCCTATACTGCCGCTCATGAGTGCAATCAATGAATTTGGTGTTATTTTATTATCTGCGGTATTGGTGAACAACTATGTGTTGACCAAATTCCTAGGTATTTGCCCATTTTTAGGTGTATCAGGCAAAACTGAAACAGCCATCGGCATGTCATTTGCAGTGATGTTTGTGATGACCTTGGCATCCACTGCCTCATGGTTGGTACAAGAATACATCTTAATTCCACTGGATTTATTATATCTACAAACAATTTTCTTTATTTTGATTATCGCCACGTTGGTACAATTTATTGAAATGATGATTCATAAAGTTAGTCCTGTCCTCTATCAAGGTTTGGGCATTTATTTACCATTGATTACCACCAATTGTGCCGTATTGGGTGTGGCTTTATTAAATGTGCAACAAGAAAACACCTTTATGACATCTGCCTTATATGGTTTTGGCGCTGCTGTTGGTTTCGCATTGGTATTGGTTCTATTCTCTGGACTTCGTGAACGTATGGAGGGCGCACCGATTCCTGATGCTTTCAAAGGCTCAGCAGTAACCTTGATTACCGCAGGTATGATGTCGCTGGCATTTTTAGGCTTTTCTGGACTCGTTAAAGTTTAAGCATGGAACAACTTCTTTACGCCACCCTATCATTGGGTGCTTTCGCACTTATTGCTGGCATAGTCCTCGCTATTGCTTCCAAGGTATTTCATATCGAAGGCGACCCTCTATCCGATAAAATTGATGCTTTATTACCACAAACCCAATGCGGGCAGTGCGGTTTTCCTGGTTGTCGCCCTTATGCCAATGCTGTGGCAGGTGGTGAAGCGGATGTGAACCATTGCGTACCTGGTGGCGAGCGCACCATGCTTTCCATTGCTGATTTGATGGGTGTTGAGCCCAAAGCCTTGGAAGAAGAAGAATCCGTGCCCGTTGTCGCATTTGTACGCGAAGATGAATGTATTGGCTGCACGCTTTGCATCAAAGCTTGTCCTGTAGACGCGATTATCGGTGCCCCAAAGCAATACCATACCGTTGTTGCCGATCATTGTACGGGCTGTGTGTTATGCCTAGAACCTTGCCCTGTGGATTGCATTGATATGATCCAAAAACCTGAACTATTGGAACATTGGTCTTGGCCATTGCCTGATACAGAACGCGCACAACTCGGTGCCGAACGTCGTGAGAGCCATCATGATTAAGTCATTCCTAAACAAACTTGGCTTTGCCAGTGCGCGCTTTGCAGGTGGCATTACCCCAGATATGTGTAAGTGGACTGAAAGCTCTGCTATCGAAGACTGCCCATTGCCACCGCTATTTATTGTACCCATCAAGCAGCATATTGGACAAGCATGTACACCATTGGTTCAAATTGGCGATTTGGTCTTGCGTGGACAAAAAATCGCCAAGTCAGAAGGTTACCTTTCTGTGCCTATCCATGCACCAACATCGGGTAAAGTCATCAAAATTGAAGAGCATGCCATCCCCCACCCCTCAGGTATGGGATTAACATCTATTTTTATTGAGCCTGATGGCAAAGATGTACGCGACACTTCACTTATTCCCATGGACAACTGGCAAGCTATTGACCCTGCTGAATTGCGTGAACGTGTTCGTCTATGTGGTATTACAGGCTTGGGCGGCGCAGCTTTTCCAACCTTTATCAAACTTCTCAAAGACAAACGTAATCCTATTGAAACCGTGATTTTAAATGGTGTTGAATGTGAACCATTTTTGACCAATGATCATCGTTTAATGCTCGAGCATAGTGATGAAATCATGCACGGCTTACAGATTATTATGCATATGGTTGGTGCAAAAAAGGCCATTATTGCTATCGAAGATAATAAGTCCGATGCCGTAAACGCAATGCAACAGGCGGTATCCTCAACAGGTAACGATGCTATCTCAGTCGCTTCATTACCCACCCGTTACCCGCAAGGTGGTGAAAAACAACTCATTGAATCGCTCACTGGCAAACAAGTTCCAGCAGGAAAACTACCCATGCATATTGGTGTTCTTTGCCAAAATGTCGGCACAGTCAAAGCTATTGATGATGCTGTTATGCTCGGTCATGCCATCACAGATCGCATCATCACTGTTAGCGGCGATGCTGCACCCAAACCTGCCAATATGCGTGTGCGCTTGGGTACACCTATGCGCTTTATTTATGCGCAATGTGGCTTAGAGAATTTTGATGGTATTCAAATACTGCATGGTGGGCCAATGATGGGTGAACGCATGCGCCACCCTGATATTCCTGTGATTAAATCATCAACTGGTTTATTAGCTATCAGAGATACCCGCATGAAAGCAGTTCATCAGGTGGAAGATCCTTGTATTCGCTGCGGTCATTGCAGTGAAGTATGCCCTATTAGTTTGGTGCCGAACCTGCTTGCCGACCATTGCCGCAATGATCAATTAGAAAAAGCAGCCGACTATGACTTGTTTGACTGCATCGAGTGCGGTGCTTGCAGCTATGTCTGCCCATCACACATCCCCTTGGTACATTATTTCCGTTATGGTAAAGGGCAAACAGCACAAGTTCGTCGTGAGCAAAGTTTTGCCGAAGCCTCACGTTTACGCTCCGAAAGTCGTGATGCACGTTTGCAACGCGAAAAGGATGAAAAAGCTGCCAAACGTCGCAAGGTGCGTGATACCCTACGCTCTGAATCAGTCTTAAACCCCGATAACAACAGCGCTCCTAAAAGCACAACAAAAACAGAGGGCAAGGAATAAATCATGTTGATTCACCTTAGTTCCCCCCACATTCATAGCGGCGACTCTATTCGCGCTACCATGTTTGCCGTAATTCTGGCATTGATGCCTGCTGGCATTATCAGCGTATATTTATTCGGCTGGTTGGCAGTTTTCTTGATTCTACTTTGCATGCTCGGCTGTATGTTTACTGAGTTTGTCGCGCTCAAATGGATGGGGCGCTCTACAGCCCCTGTCATGGATGGCTCTGCCGCTTTAACAGGTTTGTTCTTAGCACTCACACTCCCTGCTTCTATTCCTTGGTGGATGGCATTGTTGGGTAGTGTGTTTGCGATTGGCTTGGGCAAACAAGTCTATGGTGGCTTGGGTTATAATCCATTCAACCCTGCCCTTTCAGCGCGTATTATCTTACTTGTGTCCTTCCCATTGCAAATGACTACATGGTTAATTCCCATGCACCTTGGTGTTTCGGCAATTGATTTATACGATTTCTCTAGCGCTTGGCAGTTGTTTGTATTTGGTGCGAATGCTCTGCCTCATGCTTTGGATGCCATCACCATGGCAAGTCCTCTGGGTCATGTGAAAACCGAATGGTCACAAGGCATTGGTGTAAGCGAAGCATTGCGTGCCTATGATTATTCCTATTTGGATGCCTTTATCGGGCGTGAAGCAGGAAGTTTGGGTGAAACCAGTGCTTTAGCCTTGTTAATTGGTGGTATTTACCTGCTCGCACGCCATACCATCACATGGCATATTCCTTTTAGCTTTATTGCCACTGTCGCGGTATTGGCTGCCATTGCCAGCATGGTTGACCCCAACCATTACACCCCACCCTTATTTCATATACTGGCTGGTGGGCTTATTTTGTGTGCTTTTTTTATGGCAACAGATCCTGTATCTTCACCTGTCACACCGATGGGGCAAATCGTCTTCGGCATTGGCTGTGGTATTATCACATGGTGTATTCGCACATGGGGCGGCTATCCTGAAGGCGCGATGTTCTCTGTCGTTTTAATGAACTGTGCTGTACCCTTGATTGATCATTATTGTCGCCCTACTGTATATGGGAAGCGGGGCTCCGAATCATGAAAATAGACCGCGAACAATGGCACATGATTATCGCCCTACTTGTGGTAGGTGTGGTTTGCACACTACTGCTTGCCACAACCAATATATTTACCAAGGCTCCCATTGCACAAGCTGAGCGTCAGGCATTGATGGATGCCCTTATGCAGGTCTTACCAGAGCATCACAATGACCCAATTAGCGATACACGTGACATCACGATAGATAGCGATAAAAAACCAACCCGCTTCTATTTCTCACGCAACGAGGACAACACCATCAATACCATTGCATGGCAAGTCACTGCACCTGATGGTTATAATGGTAGCATTCATATTCTTATGGCTGTACACCCTGATGGCAGTATCAATGCGATTCGTGTGACAGATCATAAAGAAACCCCAGGCTTGGGCGATGGCATTACCAAAAATCATCCTTGGCTAGATTCGTTTGACAATAAGTCGTTAAACAATGCCCGCTGGGCTGTGAAAAAAGATGGTGGTGATTTCGATCAATTTACAGGTGCCACGATTACCCCGCGTGCCGTGGTTAAAGCCGTTAAAAAAGGGCTTGAAATGTTTACTAAAATAAAAAGTAAACTTCTAAAAAAGACTCAACAGCAAACGGAGGCTCAACATGCAATGCCATGATCCCAATGAAAAGCCCGTCAACCAAAAAGCTGAAATTTTCGCCAATGGTTTTTGGCATAATAACACTATCTTTGCGCAATTACTTGGCATGTGCCCGCTCTTGGGAGTTACAACATCCGCAGAAAATGGATTTTGGATGGGAGCAGCAACGCTCCTCGCCCTTATTTGCTCAAACCTGACTGTATCACTGATTCGTGGTGCCATCCCTGCCAATGTGCGTATCCCTGCTTACATCACCATTATCGCAGCTTTTGTTTCAATGATTGAAATGTCAATGAACGCATGGATGCATGAAATGTATTTAATTTTAGGGCTATTTATTCCATTGATTGTGGTCAACTGTGCAATCCTTGGGCGTGCAGAAGCTTTTGCCAGCAAGAATACGCCTATCAACTCGCTCGTGGATGCACTGGCTATGGGTTTAGGTTTTACATTCGCATTGGTACTACTCGGTGGCGTTCGTGAACTACTCGGGCAAGGCGAAGTCTTTGGCTTTGATATATTTGGCGCTGATTACCCCGATGTATTGATGTTTATTCTACCACCGGGTGCATTTATTGCCTTGGGTTTTATTTTGGCTGGTGTGAATATCATCAACCGAAACATGGAAGCTCGAAAAGATAAACAAGCTGCCATGCTGGCAAACATGCAAACAAAAGACGTCAACACTGTGGAAATTCAATCTTGACTAGCAGCGTTTAGAGTAAGAAAAAATTGGTTTCTATTTTAAGGTGGGACAACATAAAATACACGTCATTCCCGAGAAGGCGGGAATGACGGCTTATTTACTATAAATTTATAACTCAATATTTTGTCCCGTCTTAGAAAGAAAGTTAAAAGCATTAAAGGAGTAACACCATGCCTGTCCTGCATATTCATACCAATATAAGCATTGATCATCAATCCGATTTCTTGGCTCAAGCATCCAGCACCGTTGCTAGTGCACTGGGTAAACCTGAATCTTATGTAATGGTTTTATTCTCCGAATGCAAACCCATGTCGTTTGCAGGAACGCAAGAACCAACAGCCTTTGTAGAACTTAAAAGTCTCGGCTTAAACGATACGCAAACAAAAGATTTATCAGATAAGTTATGCTCTTTTTTAGAAACGACGCTCGATATAGAGCCTTCTCGCATATATATCGAATTCTCAAGCCCTGAAAGAGCCATGTTTGGCTGGAATAAAAGCACTTTTTAGAGTAGTTCTAAATTAGCTTCTCTCCCAAAACATCACTCCCCCGCCTGCACTGCTGTAAGTGCAATCGTATATACAATATCTTCAACAAGCGCTCCGCGAGACAA
>CAJXLC010000036.1 GCA_913055645.1 uncultured Pseudomonadota bacterium
CTCTTTCTCATATTGTCCCTCACGATAACTTTTCCTAGTTATCTGGGACAGCCCCAAATATTTTTCAACGCAAAGCTTGGGCAAATCAGGGGTAATCTGAACCATTACAAGAAAACGGGCGGTTAAACCGCCCGCACATGCATAGCTGCATGAATAAAGCTCTACAGCTTATAAGCCATAGGTTGTTTCCTCATCGGTATTTTCCCAAACATACGTTGACTGCACCACTTCATCACTTGGAATAAAAAATGTTCCTAATTCAAGTGCTCCAACAACTGTACGTCCAACGGTCTGGAAGGCTCCTTTTACCGTACCATAAGTAATACCAACCAACGCATTGCTTTCTGCACTTTCTAGCGCAATATTTTTAGGGATTTCACCCCATCCTGTTGCTGCATTTGCCAAGCCACGGGTAAACTTAGCACCAGAATCATTCGCATAGTCACCCGCCATTGCAGGACTACCAAACGCAAATACGGCGGCGGCAGCTACAGCCAGTGCTATGCCTGTTTTATATGCTTTCATCACACACCTCCTTCACACGGTGCATCGAAGCAGCCGATGCTGCTGAGCCATTATCAAATACAATCATTCAAACGGCATATTATTAGTGTAGTTACTTTTAAAAGACTTACAAAATAATTTCTATCGGTTAATGTGGCGAAATGGGACAGTCCGAGCATATTCATACTTCTATAGAAGCATTTACCGACGGTGCATGCTCTGGAAACCCTGGCCCTGGTGGTTGGGGTGTTTGGCTACGTTATGGCAAGCATGAAAAAGAGCTGTGCGGCGGTGAGACACATACCACCAACCAACGCATGGAATTGCAGGCCGCTATTGAAGCCCTCAAAGCATTAAAAAAGCCTTCTAAAATAACTATTTATTCTGATTCAAAATATGTTGTTCAAGGCATCACAGAGTGGATTTCAGGCTGGAAAAAACGCGACTGGAAAAATGCTGCAAAAAAAGACGTTTCCAATCAAGACTTATGGCAACAACTTGATAAACTCAACGAACGCCATCGAGTGACATGGCACTGGGTTAAAGGTCATGCAGGACATGAAGGCAATGAACGTGCTGATGCATTGGCTCGCCAAGGTATCCCCTCTTCTCACGACTAACTGTATATAGACTGCTACTCTGAGGGATTTAGTTGTAACTCTTGTAAGGTAATCGGTTGTTTATAATTTTCCATCATACCTGCTTCTTTCACAACCAAGGGCTTAGCCCCATCTCTTTGCCTCAACCACAACACATCCTCTGGCTGAATATCCTTAACAAGGAGCGATTCTCTCATCATTTCATACAAAGCAGAAGCTCGCTTACAGCACACTGAAACATCATGTTGATTCGGTTGAAATTTTGCATTTAAACGACGCAATGTATTGGCGGTTATCGGCATAGCTTTGCCACTTTCATCTCGCACGCGTAACCACAAATCACGCTGCTTGGGCATCTCTGCCAAGCTAGGAAGTGTTCCAAACGATAAAAAATTCAAAAGAAAATCATAGTTCATTAAGCCCGACGCAAGTGCATGATGATCGCCTTTAGAAACTGATACATTGGCAGCCCAAGGCAACCAAGCTGACGCACTATCGACCACCAAATCACTATCCAATACGGAGTCACCATCAATATAAGCATTAAGCACTTCAACACCTTGCAACTCTTGCCCTTGCTGTAAATTTAATTGCCATAAAAAATCACTGCCGACCTGCATTTCATCTGCTTGCAAATTGCCTTCAGGGCTAACACTGGCAAAACTTTCCAGTACTGCTGCCGCATTGGTTCCAAAATGTGGCGTAGACAAGAAAACCAGCCGTCGAATAGGATGTTCTGTGTGATGGCTTAAATATTGCCGCACAATTAACCCACCCATACTATGCGCAATCACATCAACTTGTTTAAAAGGCATTAGATATCGTTCAAACTTCTCTTCCAACACCTCAATTGGGGGGAACCGACCTGCAACCACCCCAGTACGATATGTGAAAAAGTAAATATCCCTATGCATGTGCGCTTCAAAACGGCGTAACATCTCAACATCTGACCATGTAAATTCACTACCATTCCAGCCATGCACCAAAATCACAGGTGGTGCATCGGGATAATCAGTTTGCACCAACGCATCAATCGCCCGCCACTGTCCCCATAGCTCATCTGTAGCTTGCATACTTGTCTTGGCACAACCCACGGACAACAAGCATATCAACACCACAGCCACATAACGTACACTTAGCAACATGGTGCAATCATAGCGTTGTTCTTTAATTTAGATAGCATCTCGCCCATGAAATTTTTACTCGACTTCTTCCCTATTGTTTTCTTTTTTATCGCATACAAAATGTATGATATTTATGTCGCGACAGCCGTATTGATTATTGCCTCGCTACTACAAACCAGCGCACATTGGATGATGCATCGCCGCTTTGAGAAAATGCATGTGATTACATTGGTGTTGGTATGCATATTTGGTGGACTCACTTTAATACTGCAAGATGAAATGTTTATCAAATGGAAACCCACCGTCATCAACTGGCTTTTTGCCGCTGCTTTTATTGGCAGTCAATTTATCGGCAAAAAAAGTCTTATTCAACACATGATGGGCGATCACATAGTATTACCTACCAATATATGGCTACATCTAAACATCGCTTGGACATTATTTTTTATTGCTCTCGGCTTTGCCAATCTTTACGTTGTTTATAACTTCGATACCGAAACTTGGGTGAACTTTAAATTATTCGGTTTATTGGGTTTAACCTTTGTTTTTGTGATTGCACAAAGCCTATACGTGGCTCGCTTTATCAAAGACCCTGCAGACAACAGCAATAACGAGTCCAAATGACATAATACATCACTCTGTACTGACAATTTATGTCACTTTCGATTAAAAAACGTCCTAAACACTAGGTTTCTACTTGGCACCCCTATTGCGTATTCAATTGCAACCGCCGCTTCGGCGGCAATAAAACAAAATTATTTCTTGGAGGAAATATATTTATGCTAAACCTAATCAAAAAAGAAAAAGGCTTTACGCTTATTGAGTTGATGATTGTTGTTGCAATTATCGGTATTTTGGCTGCTATCGCAATTCCACAATTCTCTTCTTACCGTATTAAAGCGTTTAACAGCTCAGCTCAATCTGACTTGAAAAACTTTATGACTGCTGAAGAAGCTGCTTATGCCGATACTCAAGGTTATGTAGCTGTACCAGGTACAAGCTCTGGAACTCCTGCTCGAATCACTGTTGCAGGCATGACTGCTGTTGGTAACTCAAAAGGCGTTGGTTACACAATCAATACTGCAAACAGTGGCGCGAACTACGCGGCATTCACTGGGCATGGCCAAGGCGACAAGCAATTTGGTGGCGATGATTCTGGTTATGTTGGCGTTAAAAAAGGTGTTGCTATTGCTGCAGCTGCTACAGGTGCAAATGGTGAAACTGCTACTGCAGTGAACTCCACCACTTACAAAGCTCTATAATTAGCTTCGATACATTAAAGGGAGGGCAAAAGCCCTCCCTTTATTTTTCACTCCCCCATAACTAATTCGTTTTGTACTATTAAGTCACTTAAACGGAGTACTTATATGTCTCAATCAGCTTATAACTCTCATAAAGAGCACGGTTTTACTTTAATTGAACTTATGATTGTGATTGCCATTATTGGAATCATTGCTGCCATTGCGATACCAAACTTTAATAACTATCGTCAAAAAGCCTTAAAACAACAAGTCATCGCAACAGTTAGAAATACAGCCACCCTAGAGGAAGCGCGCTTTGCATCTGTTCAATCCTATTATGAATTCACTACAGTGACAGGGCCTACCATTGTCACGTTCCCAGATGGAAAATCTTCTATCCGCATTAGCCCTAAAATAAGTCTCTCAGCAATTATTCAAGCTGATTTCAGCCTGAAAATTACTGCCTCTCATCCAGGGTTTACTGGACAAATAAATTACAGCACATCCATTGGGGTAGTTTCATAAAAGTTTCTCCCGCTTTATGGTGGTTACCTTTTTTCACCGCTCCTTTTTTTTGGGCTAATATTTATGCCCCAGGTATTTCCAATGGACTACTCGCCATCGCTTGTGGTCTTTTTGCATCCACTGCACTGTCCGATAACAGTGTTGCGCACAAAGCCAGCTATCCAAGCTGGGTATTTTTACTCGCTTTTGTCATACCTACAACAATATTGCTACTCTCAAATAACATCGCAAGCCCATGGCATACTTGGCGTAGCATGCTTTACATTTCATGTATCTGGATTGTCTTTCGAACATGTCAGCCCATCCAGTCAAACTTTATTACGCTCAAATCATGGGCATGGCTTATCATCATATCAGCCAACATCTATGTCATTTATGCTCTTATACAATATTTTGACATCCGCTTCCTCTATGGTGACCGACTCTTTCCCATCTGGAATATATACACAGCACGCTTCCCAGGACCTTTAGCCCAAGCCAATGAGCAAGGGCTATTCTTAATACTTGCATTAATCCCAGCCCTTAGGCAATTCTCTAAAAAACATAGCCACCTGTGGGTTCTAGCTTCAATTCTACCATTCACAGGCTTGCTGCTCACTGCTGGACGAATGACATTTATAACCTTCACCCTTGTTGTACTTTTAAATTTTATGGTCAGCAAAGAGCCAAAATATTTATTTAAGAAGGTTCTTTTTCTATTTACTGGTTCTGCATTCGCCTACTTCATTATTTCATCCATACCTGTCGATGGTCAAGTTGAATCTGCACTATCCCGTATTGAATCATCTGGGCTAGCAACCCGGCTGATTATATGGGACATGAGCATTCGACTCTTCCTAGAGCATCCATGGTTTGGCATTGGGCTTATGAATATGCAAGCGCACGCAGCAGATGGACTTGCTATGACCTTGCAAGCACACCCTGAATGGAAAGATACTTCCTCACAGCTCGCCAGCGGACATATCTGGACTCACAACCTTCCACTGCAGCTCACTCTTGGACTCGGCATATCTGGTATTTTTATCTCGCTCTGTCTTTACCTTTATAGTATTCGGAATGTTTTCTATCTAATCAAGAAAGCCGATTGGCCTTCGGAGTCATTCATACACGGCTCAATAGCATCTTCTGCTATACTCATCCATGGCTTGGTATCTGTTGCTGCAATGCAACCTTTTATCATGGTGCTACTGGCAGTTTACTTGGCTGCTTGCAGTAAACGTGTGTAACCCATTATGAAGTATATCAAGTTCATACCTGCTTTATTTATGCTCGGCTTTTGGTTTCACGTTTTATCAACGCAACAAGATCTCAAACAAGCAATGAACGAGCCAATGCGCTCTGAAGCTTTTATTAATGGTATATCAAAAGCTCTTGATGATCCTTGGAATCATGTAACAGCTTTGGACTTATACTTTCAAAAACTCGAAAAAGAGCGTGCAAATCGATATATTTGGGCTTCGAGTAATATGCTATCTCAAGAATACTGGCGTGTATTCCAATGTCAGGCATCTCTCAAAACAAGAATAAGAGTCTCTGCCGCTGCGAACCAACCACAAAGAAAAGAATATTATGAAAACATCTATACATTTATATATAACAAATAAAACAACCTATTTAAAGGTAACATTTGTACTGGCATTGCTACTGTCTTTTGCTACAAATACCTTTTCTCCGCACCAAATAATAAAAGATCCTGTTTGGAGCATTGCACTTTCCAACAAACACCCTCGCCAATTCACTCTTGGTTATGCAAATGCCGTTGCTACTATAAAATGGCTCGAAACCATTGCGCTTTATGGAAATACTGACAAACCACAATCTTTCCAGAAAATTTTTAACAATATTGATTTTATTACCTCACTAAACCCCTTATTTCAAGCTCCATACTACTTAGCAGCAACAATCCCATGGAGTACAAAATCCACAAAATATAGCCACCCCTTATTAACTAGAGCTGCCAAAGCCATGCCTGATATTTGGTATTGGCCTTATTACCTTGGTTTTAATGCCTATTGGTTCAACCATAATCGCATAAAGGCTGCGCATTATTTAAGCCAAGCCGCTAGTATGGACAATGCCCCGCCCATTGCGATGCGCCTCGCGCTACGCATGCAAACAGATACAGGTCAGTTCGATACAGCTTTGATGTTTATAGATAGACAGATTAAGAATGCTCCCAATCAGACTATTCAGAAACAGTTTATCCAATATAAAACCGTCATACTGACAGAAGAGTCCTTGTATAATATTGAGTTACTTCTGAACACACTGTCTCCAGACCAACGTAATAAGAAAGGTATTCAAAAGCTCATACATAATGGTTATAATATACCAAGTATATTACCTGATGGTGGACATATTCTTTTCAAAAACGATGGTTCACTGCTAAGCAGTAAAAACAAAAAACGCTTTAAAATATTCATCCCGATCAAACGCCAAGGAGTTGTTCAACATGAATCCACTCATTGATGTTCAAAATATAAGTTTAACGATTCCTACAGGTCATATATTCCAAAAAAAGAAAACTATTCTACATGATATTTCTTTTCAGGTAGCGAAAGGTACAAGCACTGCGTATTTAGGTACCAATGGTGCAGGGAAAACCAGCACCTTTCGTATTCTATGCGGACTAATGAAAGCTGATTCGGGAAAAGTTATTTTTGATGGTCATGCGATGTCGGGTGGCTTACCACCCAAGCGTTTTGGATTTATGCCTGAACAACCCTATTTTTATAAAAATCTTACGCCCCAAGAGCTTCTAACTGGGCTTGGAAAACTATCTGGCGTGGATAGCAATACCCTTAAAAAGCATGTCCATGTATGGGCTGAAAGACTTCATTTCACCAAAGTCTTAAATCAGCGCCTTTCCACTTGCTCCAAAGGGCAGGTACAACGTGTCGGTTTAGCCCAAGCTTTAATCCACCAACCGGATTTTATTTTGTTAGATGAACCATTGTCAGGCTTAGACCCCATTGGCAGAGCATGTGTTCGTGATGTGATTCATGATGAAATAAAACGTGGTGCGACCTTGCTCTTTTCATCACATGTTTTAGATGATGCAGAAGCTATATGTGATCAGGTGATTATTCTTAAAGAAGGAAAAACTGTGTTTTCTGGTGAAATTCAATCGTTATTATCTTCTAATGATATATGGGTCATTCAAGCTTCATGGAATCATCAGCCTGATGGCGTGCAGGAGCATGGTGAGGTGAAAAAATTTATTGATGGCAATTATCATATTCAAGGCTCATCCATAGCTTCTCGAAATATTATTATTCAAAGCATTTTAAATACCCCCGGAGCAGACTTAATATCCGTGGGAGCAGAAAAGAAGACCCTAGAGCATGCCTTTGTAGATTTATTACATGCTGAAGAAGGAGGCACACATGCAAGCCATCCTTGAAATTGCAAAGCTCACTTTTTCCGATGCTATTCGCAATAAGATATTTTACGGCGTATTTATATTTCTCATTATGTTATTGCTTACCGCAATAGCCCTTGCCTCTGTCACGATGGGGCGTACAGAGTTAATGATTATGGATTTAGGCTTAGGCAGCATATCTATATTGGGCAATTTGATGGCAATCATTATTACCATTCAATCATTGCAGCAAGAACGAGAAAGCCGAACACTTTATGTGCTTATAACACGTTTGGAGCAGCGCTGGAAATATATTATTGGTAAATTTTCAGGGCTTGCAGCCGTATTGAGCATACAAATTATTTTGATGTGTCTTTTGCTTGCTTTATGCATTGTAATATTTGGTGGGATTTATTGGCAATCTTATATGCAAGCATGTTTCACAACCATTTTAGAAATATGGATTATCATTGGCATTGCACTCTTATTCGCTCAATCATCCAGCTTATTTTTAGCCATATTACTGACTCTGGCCGTTGATATAGCTGGGCGATTTACATTTGCTATTCGCCAATTGGGTGAGCAATCAGATAACCCTGCTTTACAATTCTTAACCCAAGCCATGTATTACATCTTACCCAACTTAGAAGCTGTAAACCTTCGCAATCAAGCTGGTTATATTGTGCAATATGAATGGTCGCAACTGTTGCAAATATGTACTTATAGTATGAGCGAAATCGCACTTCTGCTTTGTATTTGCAGTTTTATTTTTTCTCGAAAAAACTTATCCTAGATAAAAAAGGGCGGCCAACAGCCGCCCTTGGTTTCATCAATCTGAATGGATCTTAATATTTACCGAACTTTCTGTTTTTCACGGTTTCGAACAGTGCATGCGCAGCTCCCTCAGGGTTCTTCTTAATCATTTTCTTATACTGAGATGTCATCATGCCTGCCTTGCCTTTCCACTTCGCGTTAGAAGCAATCAGCTTACGATCACCAACAGCAAAACCGGATTTAAAGACATCTGCCAGAGCGGCTTCATCGCCATATGCGGCAACTACATTTTTCCATGAAGGACCAACCTTCTTTTTGTCAATCGCATGGCAAGCCTTGCACTTTTGGGTGTTAAACTCGGCATATGCGGATGTAGGCACAGGTGCCATTGCCTTTGCTGCACCAACGTTAGCGTTCACTGCTGCCTTTGCAGAGCACGGGTTTGCCATTGTCTTTGCCGCATCAGTGTTAGCGTTCATTGCTGTCTTGGCAGAGCATGGGTTTGCCATTGCCGCACCTGCGTTAGCGTTAGTCTTCACTGCTGGCTTAACAGAACATGGATTCACTACAGCTTTGCCTTCTGACAATGTACTCACGACAGCTTGAGATGTTTTTTCCACATTCTTTTGAACCACTGCTGGTGTAATATCATCTTTTTTCACTGCTTGTGTACTCACAGGCTCATGCTTCTCAACCATAGCCACAGGCGCTTCTGTTTTTTCTTCATTTTGGCATGCAGCCAAACCAAATAACATCATCATTACTACTATATATTTCATATACTCTCCTTTTATGCCAATAAAAAAGGCGTTCCATGCCAAGCATGAAACGCCTTTTTCTATCAGTCTTTAACAGACTTCAACTTATGCCGCAGCTTCATCAGATGGAGCATCAGTCTCAACATCCACAACAACATCTTCAACCACTACTTCTTCTTTCACAACAGCTGCTTCAACAACTTCGTCCTCTTCTTCACCCGTTGGTGCATTACGCATCGCAAGCCCTGTACCTGCTGGTAACAAACGTCCAAGAATTACATTTTCTTTCAGACCCGTTAACCAATCCACCTTACCTGCAAGTGCAGCTTCAGTAATTACACGTGTGGTTTCTTGGAATGATGCCGCAGAAATAAATGATTCTGTATTCAACGATGCCTTCGTAATACCAAGCAATACAGGCTCAAATACTGCAGGCGGTTTGCCTTCAGCTTCTAGTTTGCGATTTTGTGCCAAAGCATGTTTACGCTCAACCTGTTCACCAGCAACATATGTCGATGCACCAGGCTCAATAATCAACACCTTACGCATCATCTGACGGGTAATCACTTCAATATGTTTATCGTTAATCTTCACGCCTTGTAAACGATAAACTTCTTGAACTTCATCGGTCAAATAGTTTGCCAAAGCTTCAACACCCAATACACGCAAAATATCTTGCGGTGCAGGAGAGCCTTCCATCAATTTCTCACCACGACGGATACGGTCACCTTCTTGCACGATAATATGAGAGCCTTTCGGAATCTGATATTCGATTGGATCAGTTGCATCATCTGGCTCGATGTAAATACGACGTTTACCACGAATATCTTTACCAAATGCAACCTTACCATCTTTAGCAGCAATAAATGCCAAGCTCTTCGGCTTACGTGCCTCAAACAGTTCCACCACGCGTGGCAAGCCACCCGTAATATCCTTGGTTTTCGATGTTTCACGGGGCAATCTTGCCAATACATCGCCCGCTTTCACTTCGATGGTGTCTTCCACATTCAAAATTGCACCTGGTGACAAGAAATAACGCGCAGGAACATTGGTACGTGGAATTACAATCGGATCAGATTCAGGATCTTTCGGATCAATCAACTGAATTTGTGGACGCAATGCTGTCTTACGCGCTTCAGTATGTTGAATAATGATACGGTTCGACAAACCTGTGACTTCATCAGTTTGCTCACGAACAGTACGCCCTTCTTCCATATCAACATAACGAATCTTACCATCGACTTCTGCAATCAATGGCATCATGTATGGATCCCATTCAGCCAGCACCGTACCAAGTTTCACTTCTGAGCCATCTTCAACCAACAAGTGAGCACCATAAGCAACACGATGACGTTCAACTTCTTTGCCCTTCGCATCAAGCACTGAAATTTCAGTATGGCGGTTAATCACAATGTTTGCGCCATGTGTATCGCGAACCACAACGGCATCAATAAGTTCAACTTTACCATTAAACTTGGACTCAATATTTGCCTGTTCAGCAGAACGCGATGCAGTACCACCCACGTGGAAGGTACGCATGGTCAACTGTGTACCTGGTTCACCAATAGACTGTGCTGCAATCACACCCACAGCTTCACCCATACAAACTGGCGTGCCATGTGCCAAATCACGACCATAACATGCTGCACAAACACCTTGTTCAGATTCACATGTCAACACAGAGCGAATACGTAATTGTTCAATACCTGCCTCATCAATTTTGGCTACCAACTCTTCATTCAACATTGATCCTGCTGGAACAATCTCTTCTTCACTCACAGGGTCTAGCGCAGCTTCTAACAAAACACGACCCAATGCACGTTCAGCCAATGGCTCAATAATTTCGCCGCCCTCAACAAGTGGAGAAATGGTAACACCCTGAGTTGTGCCACAATCCTGTTCGCGAATGACTGCATCCTGTGCCACATCCACCAAACGACGAGTCAAATAACCTGAATTTGCTGTTTTCAATGCTGTATCTGCCAGCCCCTTACGAGCACCATGGGTAGAGATAAAGTATTGCAATACAGTCAAACCTTCACGGAAGTTTGAGGTAATCGGGTTTTCAATAATCGAACCATCTGGTTTCGCCATCAAGCCACGCATACCAGCCAACTGACGAATCTGCTGAGCCGAACCACGCGCCCCAGAATCTGCCATCATATAAACCGAGTTAAACGTTGTCATAGACTCTGTTTTCTTACCATCAGCAGATACAACTTCTTCTGTTTCCAAGTTATCCATCATGGCTTTGGCAACTTTTTCAGTGGTGTGTGTCCACAAGTCAATGACCTTGTTGTAGCGCTCACCTGCAGTTATCAAACCGTTACTATATTGATCTTGCACTTCGCGTACTTCTTTCTCAGTTGTACCTACAAACTTATATTTATCTTCAGGGATAATCACATCAGACAAGCAGAATGATGCACCTGAAATGGTTGCGTAGGTATAACCCAAGTTTTTCAACCTATCGGCAAGCAATACAGTTGCTTTATTGCCCGCTACCACAAAACATTCTTCGATAAGGTTGGCAACTTCTTTTTTGCCCAACACACGGTTAATACTAGAGAATGGTAATTCATCAGGTAATACCGTCGAAATAATTGAGCGACCTACTGTAGTATTTTCACGTACACCACGAATACGGCATACAATACGAGAGTGAATACTTACTGAACCTGCATCATAGGCACGCAATACTTCATCCGGAGATACAAACACCATGCCTTCACCAGGCTCAAATGGTTTTTCGCGACTCAAATAATACAGTCCCAAAATCATATCCTGAGTTGGCACAATCACAGGTTTCCCTGTAGCTGGCGATAACACATTGTTGGAAGCCATCATCAATGCACGCGCTTCAGTTTGCGCTTCAACAGACAACGGCACATGCACAGCCATTTGGTCACCATCGAAATCGGCATTGAATGCAGTACAAACAAGTGGATGCAATTGAATGGCTTTACCTTCAATCAATACAGGCTCAAAGGCTTGAATACCAAGTCTATGCAATGTAGGTGCACGATTAAGCATCACTGGATGTTCATGAATCACTTCTGCCAAGATATCCCATACTTCAGGAATACCTTGCTCAACAAGCTTCTTGCCCGCTTTAATCGTGGTCGCTAAACCACGCAATTCTAACTTGTTATAAATAAACGGTTTGAACAATTCCAACGCCATCTTCTTGGGAAGACCGCATTGATGCAATTTCAAAGAAGGACCAACCACGATCACCGAACGACCTGAGTAATCCACACGTTTACCTAGCAAGTTCTGACGGAAACGACCTTGTTTACCTTTAATCACATCTGACAATGATTTTAATGGGCGACGATTGTTCCCTGTAATTGGTTTCGAACGACGGTCATTATCAAACAAGGCATCAACGGACTCTTGCAGCATGCGTTTTTCATTACGGGTAATAATTTCTGGCGCATTCAACTCAAGCAAACGACGCAAACGATTGTTCCGGTTAATCACACGGCGATACAAATCATTCAAATCCGAAGTCGCAAAACGACCACCATCCAAAGGAACCAATGGACGAATTTCTGGTGGAAGAACTGGGATCACTTCCAAAATCAACCATTCAGGACGGTTGCCTGAACTAAGCATTGCTTCAACAGTCTGCAAACGTTTGGTCAATTTGGTTAATTTAGTCACTGCTTTGGTGGCTTGAATTTGAGCACGTAAACTTTGACGTTCTTCGTCCAAATCAATGTCTTTCAACATTTCACGTAACGCTTCAGCACCCATACCAGCACGGAATTCTTCGCCGTACTCTTCAAAGGCTTCAAGATATTCTTCTTCAGTCAATACTTGATACTGATCCAAACTTGTTAGCCCAGGGTCAAGTACGATGTAAGATTCAAAATACAAAACGCGTTCTAGCTCTTTCAATGTTTTATCAAGCAACAAGCCAATACGCGATGGCAATGATTTTAAGAACCAGATATGCGCCACAGGTGCTGCCAAATCAATATGCGCCATACGATCACGACGAACCTTCGATTGAATGACTTCCACACCACATTTTTCACACACCACACCACGATGTTTCAGGCGTTTATATTTGCCACACAAACATTCGTAATCTTTGATTGGGCCAAAAATCTTGGCACAAAACAAACCATCACGTTCAGGTTTGAAGGTACGATAGTTAATGGTCTCAGGTTTCTTTACTTCACCAAATGACCATGAACGAATTTTCTCAGGGCTTGCAAGTCTAACTCGAAGGCCATCAAAGTCCTGAATGCTGCTAGGCTTTTGGAACATCTTAAATAATTCTTGCATGCTTATGCTCCTTCACTCGGTTTTTTAACCGTTTCAATATCAATCGCCAAGGCGTTCAATTCTTTGGTCATTACATTAAATGACTCTGGAATACCCGCATCAAACGACATATCACCGCGTACAATAGATTCGTACATCTTCGTACGCCCTTGCACATCATCCGACTTCACAGTCAGCATTTCCTGCAACACGTGTGCCGCACCATAAGCTTCCAATGCCCACACTTCCATTTCACCAAAGCGCTGACCACCAAACTGAGCTTTACCACCCAATGGCTGTTGTGTAACCAATGAGTAAGGCCCTGTAGAACGCGCATGAATCTTCTCATCAACCAAGTGATGCAGTTTCAAAATATACATTTGACCAATGGTGATTGGACGATCAAAGGCTTCACCTGTACGACCATCATACAGCGTTGCTTGACCAGACTTATCAACATCTGCCAATTCCAACATACGATGCAAACTCTTCTCGTCTGCACCATCAAATGCAGGAGATGCAATCGGCACGCCGCCCTTTAAGTTGTGTACCAATTCATCCAGCTCAGCTTCAGACATCGCTTTAATCTGACCGCATGCCTTGGCATCTTCTTCATAAATTTCCAACAAGTAATCACGCAAGTCAGACTTCTTGGCGTGAGCACGAACCATCTCATTCAGGCGGTGCCCTAATTCAGCACCCGCATAACCCATATGAATTTCGAAAATCTGACCAATATTCATACGTGAAGGTACGCCCAATGGATTCAAACAAATATCAACAGAACGACCATCTTCAGTAAACGGCATGTCTTCTTCCGGTACAATCACCGAAATCACCCCTTTATTACCATGACGACCAGCCATTTTATCACCAGGCTGCAATTTGCGCTTCACAGCAACAAATACTTTTACAACCTTAATCACGCCTGGCTTTAATTCAGAGCCTTCACGAACCTTGGCAACTTTTTCTTCAAAACGTGTTTCAAGACGCGCACGTTCATTATCCATGGATTCAAGAATTTCAGCTACACGCGCATTCACATCATCGCTATCAACCGATGCTGCTGACAACTCACGTAATGGTAGTTCTGCCAAGTGATCTGCTGTCACCTTAGCTCCAGCTTTCAGTCCTTTTACACTTACAGCCTTATGACCCACCAATAAATCTTGCAGACGATTTAATACGTTGCTTTCGAGAATACGACGCTCGTCTTCTTTATCGGCATAAAGTTTTTCAACTTCTGATTCTTCGATGGACTTCGCACGCTCGTCTTTTTCATCTCCACGACGGGTAAATACTTGCACATCAACCACGACACCTTCATTGCCAGGCTTAATACGCAATGATGAATCCCGAACATCTGATGCTTTTTCACCAAAGATTGCACGTAATAATTTTTCTTCTGGTGAAAGTTGAGTTTCACCCTTGGGTGTAATTTTACCAACCAGAATATCGCCGCCTTTTACTTCAGCACCGATAAAGGCAATGCCCGTGTCATCCAAGTGACGCAAAGCTTCTTCACCCACATTTGGAATATCGCGGGTAATTTCTTCTTCACCCAGTTTGGTATCACGCGCTACACCTTCAAACTCTTCAATATGAATGGATGTGAAAACGTCTTCTTTTACCAGCTTCTCAGAAATGACAATCGCATCCTCAAAATTGTACCCACGCCAAGGCATCATCGCAGTCAACACATTACGACCCAATGCCAACTCACCCATATCAGTCGATGGGCCATCAGCAATAATATCGCCAGGGCGCACGATATCGCCAGCTTTTACACTTGGACGTTGGTTAAAGCAGGTATTTTGATTCGAGCGGCGATATTTAAACAAACGGTAAATATCAACACCTGGTTCACCTTCTACCTGTTCATCATCATGTGCACGAACCACAATACGGCTACCATCCACAGACTCAACCACACCTGCACGTCGTGCAACAGCTGATACACCAGAATCTCGTGCCAGAGGAGCTTCGATACCCGTACCAACCAATGGCTTCTCTGCACGCAACAACGGCACAGCCTGACGCTGCATGTTCGCACCCATCAAGGCACGGTTCGCATCATCATGCTCTAAGAATGGAATCAAGCCCGCACCCACAGAAATAACCTGTGATGGTGACACATCCATATATTCGATATCCGCTGGTTCCGACATAATAAATTCGCCGTCTTGCCTACATTGAACAAGATCAGCAACAAATGCGCCTTTGGCATCTACCTGTGCATTTGCCTGTGCCATGACATGACCAGCTTCTTCAATCGCAGATAAATAAACCACTTCATCGGTTACTTTACTATTGCTTACTTTACGATAAGGCGTTTCAATAAAACCGAACTCATTCACCTTGGCATACGATGCCATAGAGTTAATCAAACCAATATTTGGACCCTCAGGAGTTTCAATCGGACACAAACGACCATAATGAGTTGGATGCACATCGCGCACCTCAAAACCAGCACGTTCACGCGACAATCCACCAGGGCCAAGCGCCGAAATACGACGTTTATGGGTCACTTCAGATAGTGGATTGGTTTGATCCATAAATTGTGACAACTGCGAAGAGCCAAAGAACTCTTTCACAGAGGCAATCAATGGCTTGGCATTTACCAAGTCTGATGGCATCGCGTCAGTTAAATCGCTGGAGGTCAAACGCTCACGAATCGCGCGTTCCATACGGATAAGACCAATACGGATTTGATTCTCAAGTAATTCGCCAACGGAGCGTAAACGACGATTACCCAAATGGTCAATATCATCCACTTCGCCAATACCATCACGCAATTCAAGCAAGGTATCCATAGTCATCAAAATATCTTCAACACGCAAGGTGCCTTGATCCAAAGGCACATCACTGTTTTTAATATCCAAACGACTATTCAGTTTCATGCGTCCAACTGCTGACAAGTCATAACGTGATTTATCAAAGAACATGGACTCAAACAATGCCTTGGCAGTTTCCACAGTTGGTGGCTCACCAGGGCGCATCATACGATAAATTTCAACCTGTGCTTCTTCTTTGGATTGAACAGTATCTAGGCGCAATGTATCTGCTAACCAAGGGCCACGTTGGAAACTATCGATAAACAAGCATTCAAATTCTTTAATGCCAGCACCTTCCAGCGCAGACAAAGATTCTTCCGTGATTTCATGGTTATGATCCAAAAGAATCTCACCACCATCAATCATCAAAGGCTCAGCAATCACTTCGCCAATCATGTTCTCAAGTGGAACATCCAACCACTCAACACCAGCTTCAGTTAATTTCTTAACAGCCATGCGGGTGATTTTTTTACCTTCTGCAACAATCTGCTTGCCTTTAATCTCAATCGCAGTTGCAGCTCGGCTACCCAAGAACAAATCAGCATCAAAGCGAACTTGATAACCTTCTTTTGTCACACGGTAAGTACGACGTTTGTAAAAACGGTTTAAAATTTCCTGCGTCGATAAGCCCAATGCCTTGAGTACAATACCTGCTGGCATCTTGCGACGTAAATCAATACGGAAATGAATTTTATCTTTAATATCAAACTCAAAATCCAACCATGAACCACGGTATGGAATGATTCGAGCTTTAAATAGGAATTTTCCTGAAGCATGGCTTTTACCACTATCATGGTCAAAGAACACGCCAGGAGAACGATGAACCTGCGATACAATTGCACGCTCTGTACCATTGATAATAAATGAACCATAGTCAGTCATCAATGGGATTTCACCCATATAGACAAATTGATCACGCACTTCTTTCACAGTGCGTTTAGCATTTTTGCCTTCGCCATCAGTTTCAAAAATCTTTAAACGAAGCTGTACTTTTACTGGCAAAGCATAAGTTAAATCGCGGCGGCGACATTCATCTTGGTCATAACGTGGTGCAGCATATTCCAAACCTTCAAATATTAACTCTGCATTTCCACCATAATCTTTGATTGGAAATGTATTACGGAACACTTGCCCCAAACGTGAGCCATCAATGTCAGTCTTGCCACCACCAACACCTACAAACTCCCGATAAGAACCTACCTGAAGATGGAGCATATTCGGCATATCAATCGCCGAATCAATACTTCCAAAATTTTTACGAATTCGCTTCACTGCAACTTGCTTGCCCATACAGACCTCGGATGAAAAAATATTCTTAGCTTTGTTGAAACATCAAACTAACGTGAATGAATCATTTTAATGCCGTGATATAAAACAGTTATCACGCGATAAAAAGCTACATTCACTCACTTATTAACGCAGACGCGAAAAGGCCAAACCCCAGCAGCATAACTACTAGGGATCAGCCTCAATGCGTTTCAGCGAAAATGCGCAATGCGCGAATTACTTCAACTCTACCGATGCGCCAGCTGCTTCCAACTTAGCTTTTAACTCTTCAGCTTCGTCTTTAGAAACACCTTCTTTTACTGGTGCAGGTGCACCATCAACTACTGCTTTAGCTTCTTTCAAGCCAAGACCTGTTGCTTCACGAACAGCCTTGATTGTCTGAATTTTCTTGTCCCCAGCTGATGCCAAGATAACATCAAATTCAGTTTTCTCTGCTGCTGCTTCACCACCAGCGGCTGCGCCGCCAGCTGCTGCTACAGCTACAGGTGCTGCTGCAGATACGCCGAATTTGTCTTCCAAAGCTGTTACCAGCTCAGACAATTCCAACACTGTCATAGTTTCAATTGCTTCGATTAAGTCGTCTTTAGAAATAGCCATTTTAAAATAAGCTCCTTTTACGTTTTATATATTTTTATAAATGAGCAAAGGATTCTTTCCGCCCCATGAGCAAATCACTCACAGCATGGAGAACAAAGCCTGCTTTGCGCCAGTTAAATTTGTTTATGCCGCTTCTTTCTGGTCGCGAACAGCTGCCAGAACGCGTACAAATGAACCCGGAATTTCGTTCAAAGTACGTACAAAACCACTGATTGGCGATTGCATGCTGCCCAACATTTTGGCCAACAATACATCGCGTGACGGTAAGCTTGCGAGTGCTTTGATTTCTGCTGCATCAATGGATTTACCATCAAGAACACCACCTCTAATTTCTAGAGCTTCGTGATCTTTAGCAAAATCCGACATTGCCTTAGCCATACCCACTGGGTCTGTACCATAAGCAATTGCAACAGGTCCGGTGAATAGTTCTTCAGCAGCCTTAAAGCCAGTATCTTCAGCAGCACGACGTGCCAATGTATTCTTTACAACCTGCAAAGATACACCCGCCTGATTTAAGTCCCTACGTAGAGAACCCATTTCAGTTACTGTCAAACCACGGTATTGTGCAACAACACCTGCGGAAGATTCAGACCAGGCAGCATGAAGCTCTTCAACAATACTTTGTTTGTCTTGTTTATTCACTTCTACCCCCTTACAAATTCGACCCGCGCAAGAAAACTTGCACTCCATCTATGCAGGACAGTTTTACCCGATTAAGCATCCCTTATTTAGCAAAGTTCAGCTCCGGCAGTCATGGACGGATCGTTTTTTCAGCTATTCACTTCAATATTCTTTCGAACATCCAAGCCAACAACTAACTTTTTTGTATCTCACTCAAGAGATACTAAAAGTGCCGCCAAAGGCGACACCTTCAATTCTTATAACGTTGTGCTGTCCACACGAACGCCAGCACCCATGGTTGAAGAAAGCACAATACTCTGCATATAACGACCTTTTGCCGATGCAGGTTTCATGCGATTCAATTCAGAAAATAGGAACTCAATATTTTCAAGCAATTTAGCATCATCAAATGAGCGGCGACCAACAGGGGCATGAACCACACCCGCTTTATCAACACGCACTTCGATTTGACCCGATTTAATCGCGCCAACTGCTTTGGTTACGTCCATAGTCACAGTACCCAACTTAGGGTTTGGCATTAAACCGCGAGGACCCAACACACGACCCAAACGACCTACAAGACCCATCATATCAGGTGTTGCTACAACACGGTCAAAGTCCATGAAGCCGCCTTGAACTTTTTCAAATAAATCATCAGAACCGACAATATCTGCACCTGCCGCAGTCGCCTCTTCAGCTTTAGGACCTTTAGCAAACACTGCAACGCGCACTGTTTTACCTGTACCATTCGGAAGAGAAATGCTGCCGCGAACCATTTGGTCAGCATGACGAGGGTCAACCCCCAATTTCACAGCCACATCGACTGATTCATCAAACTTTGCTTTTGGTTGTGCTGATACTGCTGAAACTGCATCAGTCAAATTTACTGATCCCGCAGGTACTGCTTCACGAGATGCCTTCATACGTTTAGAAAACTTTGCCATGATCGCCCCTTATCCTTCGACAACCAGACCCATTGAACGGGCCGTGCCAGCAATAATTTTTGCTCCTGCTTCTACATCGTAGCAATTCAAGTCTGCCATTTTTGCAGTGGCAATTTCTTCCAATTGCGCTTGGGTAACTGTGCCAACTTTATCTTTATTCGGAACAGAAGAACCCTTTTGAATCTTCGCTGCTTTCTTCAAAAGAATCGATGCAGGCGGCGTCTTAATTGCGAATTCAAAACTTTTATCCGCAAACACTGTAATCACTACAGGCAAAGGCATACCCTTTTCCATTTCCTGAGTGCGAGCATTGAATGCTTTACAGAATTCCATAATATTTAGACCAGCCTGACCCAATGCAGGACCAACTGGTGGGGCGGGATTTGCCGCGCCCGCTGCAACTTGCAGCTTCACAAACTTTTCAATCTTCTTAGCCATTTGACTCTCCAACCGACTCGCGGCATTCCTTGCTTAAAGTCTTTATTCGCAGGTTATTTTAACAAACAAACTGCTTCCGCTCACACGGTAAGCCCTACATCCTTGTAGAACTAAAAACTATATAATCAGCCTTTTTCCACCTGTACATAATCAAGCTCTACAGGGGTAGGACGACCAAAAATAGATACACTTACTTTCAGTTTTGCCTTCTCTTCATCCACTTCTTCAACCACACCATTAAATGATGCAAAAGGTCCATCAATCACACGTACCGCTTCACCAACATCAAACAACACCTTAGGTTTCGGACGCTCAATACCTTCTTCAATCTGCTGACGCAACTGATCAACTTGCGACTGCGGAACAGGGCGTGGCTTTCCTCCAGAGCCTAGAAAACCACTCACTTGACGCGTATCTTTCACCACATGCCATGTTTCATCGTTAAGAACCATCTCAACCATAATATAGCCTGGGAAAAATTTACGCTGCGAAGTAATTTTCTGACCTTCTTTTAATTCAACCACTTCTTCACGCGGAACCAAAATCTCGCCAAACTGCTCGGCATGACCCGCACGCTCTGCATTCTCTCGCAACATACCCTCAACTTTATCTTCAAAGCCAGAGTAAACCTGAACAACATACCATCGCATAGTCATAACTAAATCACCATCTGGACAAGCGCACTAAAGCTAGAGTCAACCAACCACAGAAAAAGCGCCAAAACCAAAACCATCACTACAACCATCAACGTTGATTGCATCGTTTCTTTACGCTCAGGCCAAACAACCTTGCGTGCTTCAGCGCGAACTTCGCCGAAAAATCTTGATACTGTCGCAATACTCATCGCTCAACCTCTTCCTATAATTAGCTCATTTGATACAAAACTGGCAGGCGAGGAGGGACTCGAACCCACAGCACCCGGTTTTGGAGACCGGTACTCTACCAATTGAGCTACTCGCCTATACTTTAAACTTTTCCTTCTTTATGAAGGGTGTGCTTACGACAAGAATTACAATACTTCTTCAACGCCAACTTTTCAGTCATCGTACGCTTGTTCTTATCGGTTGTGTAATTACGACGCTTACACTCTTCACATACCAAAGACAATAATTCGCGCATATCTCTACTCCAACGACAACAAAGCAGCAGCAGTAAAACTGCCGCTGCTTATGTCGATTACTTTTTTAACTTATTCGCTAATTTCGGTAACGACGCCAGCGCCGACCGTACGACCACCTTCGCG
>CAJXLC010000037.1 GCA_913055645.1 uncultured Pseudomonadota bacterium
ATGATAAATAGACTTGTACATCACTATTCTTGAATCTTCTTGGTAGTGTTAATAACGAGCTCCTGTTTCTACAGACTTTTGATGCAAACTGGCTGCTGCCGATGGGCCAGTAGCATTATAGAGTAACATTAGGGTCAGGACAATCGTATCAAAACCTTCAAAGCAATAATTAAAGGAAAGAGGTGTGGATTTCCTCCCCGTTCCAAGGTGCGCCGGAGTATTTATTATTTAATGGGAATAAGCGAAAAAAGTTTTCCAGAGTGACGCATCAGGTCAAAAAAATTACTTGATTGTTTTGTATGGGGAACCAACGTCTTTCCAGCCGGTTATTCCACTAGGTGCACGGTAAACATTTGTGTAGCCCATAAACCTTGCCCACCAAGCCGCATTATGTGAGCGACCACATTTTGTAAACCTCAATAAACCAAAAGATTTTATTTATCTATCTCCAATGGTTTAACTACATATTATTGGATTGACGTTTCACCTGGTAGTTGATCTATTGTTGAGACTGTTTAATCATATAATCCACAGCCGCTCTCACCCGGCCATTGGAACAGGCATCGCATCCACCCTTGGCCGGCATATTACCGTTACCGCGAATGGCTATTTCATATAATTTTTCGCGCCCCTGATCCATCAACACATCCCAAACATGTTTATCCGAGCCCGGGGCTCCCATCAGTTGACTGGCATGGCACATCTCACAACTGGACTCATACAGCTTCTTGCCATCACCCAGCGTGAATTTTCTATTCATCTCCACCACCATTGCGGGAGGCTGGCTCTTCACTGACTTCAAGAAACTGGCAATGGCCAGCATATCATTGCGCTTCAGATAGCGAAGACTGTTATGTTCAACACCTTTCATCGGGCCATCCAGCTCGGCATGTGTCGGCATTTCATTATGAAGAAAAATGTTCGCAACATCCTTGTTAGCCAGATGCCTCAAACCTTGTGAGGTAATATTCGGTGCATAATACCCCTCCAGAAATGCTCCGGCGAGATAATGGTTTTTCTCGGGGACACCAAAATAATTCAATGTTGTATGACATAAAGCGCAATGACCGGGTCCTTTTACTATAAATGTCCCCCTGTTCCTAGCTGCAGAGAGAGCCGGATCCGCCTTGAATTCCCCCTTGCGGAAGTTAAAGAAGAGCAGTCGCCATCCAGCTTGCAGGATGCGGTAATTGAACGGCCAGTGCATCTCCTGAGTATGATTTTTTTGCTGGACAGGAGGGATGGCATCGAGATATGCCTTGATGTCCAGTACTTCTTGGCGACTCATTTTATTAAAATAGTTGTATGGAAACACCGGATAATAATAGGAACCGTCAGGTGCTATGCCCTGACGCACAGCTCGTACAAAGTCATCATCACTCCAGGTGCCAATACCGGTATCTTTATCCGGTGTGATATTCGGTGCGTACAGCGAGCCAAATGGCGTATTTATTTTCAGGCCACCGGCAAATGATTTGCCTTGATCCGCCTCATTGGTGTGGCAGGTAAAGCAATCTGCCATTTTGACCAGGTATTCACCACGCCTGATTTGTTCGGCACTATGCTCGGATTGAGTGAGGTTGAGTGGCGGGTAGTTCGAATCACTGAAAGCGATTGTACCTGGATCGGCATGTGCAGAATCTGGAAATCCGATTACAGGAATGAACCCCAGAAGCAAAGCAATCGTTAGCAGTAACCTGTTGTACTTGAGATCAGAAGATAGCATAGTCATCAGATTATCCTTCAGCATTATCTTTGATATGCCCCGGCTCATCAGCCTCCAGATAAGCTTCTTCCACCCTAGATAAATCAACCATGTCGAATCCGTTAATCATTGGTTTAACATGTTTGATGAACCCCTTGCCAATAGTGAGCATATACAGGTGAATTAAAAGAAACAGTATGAGGGCAAATGCCGCCAGCGTATGTACCCATGCAATGGCCGGAGGAAAGTTCACCAATCCTGACCATGAGCCGCCGGAAGTGATATAAAGATACATCAATCCGGAGATCCAGATGAGCGGAAAAATTACAACTTTCAGACCTAAATATGCCGCCGCCTGCAGCGGATTGTGTTTACGCCAGAATGCCTTGCGGTAAGGGTGGTTTTCACCTTGAAAGATACCGTAGGAATAGAATCGAACTATCCGCCATAAGCCTTGTTTGGTTGGCATATAATGCTTCCAATTGCCGGTGGTGAATAACCAGAAGGTGGCAAAGGCCCATAAGGCGAGCAGTCCGATAGCTACGATAGTGTGAATATTGGCGGCCGTTTCAAAGCTAATCAGTTGATGTACGCCGTGAATACGCAGTCCAGTGAACAACAGCGTGAGGATGGCAAGCGCTTGTAACCAGTGCCATAGCCGTTCAAAACGGGTGTAAACCATAATCCTATGCATACTCATGATTGTCTCCTTTTGAAACTTATAAAAATACGCATCAATATATGAATCAGGATAGCTGCTGAGGTAAGAGCAATGAGAATCCATGCGACCTGATCCAACCATGCAAATCGGCTATGTCCAGCCATATAAATACCATTGATGCCATTCAAACGACCGCCAGCGGTATGGCATGCCATACAGTCGAGAGCTTTTTCTTTGGGGGCGACCATGTGCGTGGTCGGCCAGTAGGAGTAGGTTTTGATAAATCCGACCTGACCGCTGAATGGCAAGCCTGCATCCTTCATGCCACGAGCGATGGCTGGCTTGAGTTTGAAGTTACCCCAGAAGGATTCATCATCATTGCCCCATAGATGGGTATAAACTAAATTATTGTACCCTTTATCGTATTGCAACCAGGTCTCCATGCGTTTGAATGGCCAGATACGCGATGCTGAATCATTGGCAGAACCCTCCAGATGATTAATATCTACTGGTTTGGTTGGGTCAAAATGCGTGTTGACAGTGGTATAGGTCGTCTGACCATTAAACCATGCATAATACGGCACGACATTTTCCCCGTTTTTAAAATTGCCCTTGATGGACCAGTAGGTTTCCCGTTTTTCACCATTGCCCTGTACATAGTTGTCTTCCATGAAACCCTTACCGTTTTTCGTACGCCCTGCGGTACGCCAATCCCAGAATGTACGGGTAGCCACACCTCCGCGAGCAAATGCCGGGATATGACAACTCTGGCATGCCACACGTTTCACATGGGTGTTCAGTGCAATATGTTTAACCGAGTCATTCGGGTGTGGGTTTAATCCATGACAAGATTCACACGAGGTTGCATGGCGACGAAAACCCGGTTTGCCAACACCCTTGGTATCTTTGGCGAGCAATTGATAGCGACTACCGCTCCATTGATGGTTTTTCGTCACATGACAGGCTGTACAGGCAAAGTTTTGCCCGTCCGGAGACATATGTACATCAACGGATTTTGGAGGATTCGCCATGATAGACGATAAATCACCATGTTTCACATTGTCGCCACCACCTCCATAGAAATGGCAGGAACCACAGTTGGCGCGCCCTGGTAACCCGACATGCTGAGCTACATTTTTCCAGTCGATGGGCTTTTTCCCTGCAAATAGAATTGAGCACGCTGGGCTGCCTTTGGTTGGCGGCAGACGATAATATTTTCCGGTCGTATCATGACAAACCAAACAATCAATTTGGCTCTGCTTCTTGGGTAGATGAAAATTCGTTGCACCGTAACTGATATGGCACTGGGCACACATGCCCTCATTGCCTCTTGCATTGCTACAGAAATTATTAATCAGATGTTCTTTGCCAAGTAGCTGTCCTGTTTTTTTGTTGTGGTATGTCCATGTCCAATGGATATTTTTCTGAATTTGCTTGCCAGCCTTATTATGGCAAGAGAGGCATGCCTTGGTCACTTCCGGTCCGTTTTTGAAGTTTTTATGCAGAGCTTTGAATTGGCTATGATCTGCAGTGCTGCTGATCGGATGCGCTGTTGCTTCTTCTCCATCTGATTCGGCGCATTGTCCGTAGGAAGCCCATGTAATCCCTCCTGCAAAACAGATTATACAAAAGAACAACTGCATGTATTGTAAATATCGCTTCATCACTACCTCCCTGTATCTCTTGAATAACAAAATGACGGATTTTATCATTTTGTTATTCACTCGTTGGGTATTTGCAACGCGACTTACGTCGCTGTTCAACCCGCCCGCTGTCATAGACGTTTGCTTAAGCTAAATGCACCCCTGATCTGCCCAAGCTCATAGCCGGTTGCCTGATCTTGCGGGTAATATTTTTTTAATACTTTTGCCACATCCGGGCTGATTTGCTTGCCATGACATAGCAGGCATACCGGGGCTACAGCCTGTGCTTTCATAAAGTGATACATGCCATGTTCCACATGGCTTGCAGTCATCATCGCCGGGGATTTACCTTGCGCCTGATCACGATTGAATCGTTGCAGGATGGATTGCTCCCATGCATCGGGTAGAGCCGTTTGATGGTTGCGCGCCTTCAGGCTGACGCGTTTAATCTGCCAACCTGTTTTTGCGCTTAATGTTTTGGCTAGTTTCGGCGCTACTTTTGAACATACTGCAATGGCATGTTCGGGTCCGCCTTCCTGGAGCGCTTGTTTTAGCTGGGGCTTGAGGGTCCCGACAAACTGTTGAACGATGGATATTGCCTGTTTTTGCAGACCGGCCTGTTGCTTCGCATCAAGAGTCACATGATTTTGGCATGCGGTGAACAGCAAAGACAAGCACAGGTAAATGATAATTCTGAAGAGCATGATAGACCCCTTATCCAGAGAACGATTATATTCTAACACAGTAATATAAAGATGTCTGTGACAAAGTCACAGAGTTCTATTTGACTGGTTCACGGGGAACAAAACAGCATACATTTCCCGTGCTATCACGCTTCACTTGGCAGTTGATTTCCAGTTTGTGCTGCATTCGTTTGCGGGCACGTTGGATACGAGATTTGGCTGCAGAGAGTGAAATGCCTTTCATTTGCGCATAACGTTGTTGTGGCATTTCATTTAGATCGCATAGGGTAATGACTTCCCTATCTTCATCCGATAACTCAGAAAGAATACGTGGTAGGCATTCAGAGAGTTCATCCACAGCCTCTGGTTCATCTTCGATAACTGTCAGATTGTCAGGCAATTCCACCTGATCGTGCCGCATGCGATAACGATCAATCAATGCATTGCGGGCGACCTGAAAAAGCCAAGCGCGCGCATTTTTGATGGAGCAGAACTGCTCCCCCTGCAACATGGCTTTTTCAAACACATCTTGAATCAAGTCTTCGGCATCCGCAGTTTTTTGCAATCTAGATAATAACCAGCGGCGTAGCTCGCTTTCATGCTGATGCCAAGCCTGAATCACACATTTCATAACGACTCCAAGTTTGCTTTGAAGTGTGCCATAAGAAACCCTGTCAGTAAACTTGCCATACGGGGTATAGCCATTGACATGCAAAGGATGCGGATTCAAACAGCGATTGCGAAGAGATGTTAAAAAGTAACGGTTCAGATTGTCACTAATTTGCCCAAAATCAAGGTGGAAAAACGCAGTATGTTTCCTGTACGTGAGTATTTTTCAACGCAGAGCCTGGGCAAATCAGTGGTGCGATGAATAGTTACAAAAAAGTTGTTTTTTGAAAGGTGATGGAAACCGTAACTTGCTGCTGCTAGGCTGCAACGCTATGGGAAAATCAATTGAAAACATGAATCTTGATGAGTTACGCACTGCTATTGACGAGGTGGATGATGAGGTGCTTAGCCTGATTCATAAACGCGCAGCTTTAGCATCGGCAGTAGGGGAGCGTAAAGTATCGCAACCTGGCGCGCCATTTTACGTACCGAGTCGTGAGGCGAGCATTATTCGCCGTTTATTAAAACGCAATGCCGAGGCTGCCTCAGCATCACATGGTGCAAAGATTCCCGATGAGGCTATTCATGGTATTTATCGCGGTATTATTGGTGCATGTTTGGCTTTGGAGCACCCGATGACCATTGCTTATTTGGGCCCTGAAGGAACCTTTTCGCATACAGCAGCGCAGCGTCAGTTTGGTGAGACTGCGGTGTATATGGCCTGTCCCAATTTGTCCCAAGTTTTTGAAGAAGTGGAAGCAGGGCGTGCAACGTATGGTGTGGTGCCGATTGAAAATGCTTTTGAAGGTGCGGTGAACGATACGCATGACAAGTTTGCAGATTTTGATTTAGATTTGTCCATTTGTGCGGAAATTCAACTCTCTATTCATCATCAACTCTTAAGCCTGTGTGAAAATTTAGCTGATATTGAGGTGGTGTATTCGCACCCTCAGGCCTTGGGTCAATGTAAATCTTGGCTAGCAGCTCATTTGCCGACTGCTCAGCTTTGCGAAGTGGAATCCACTGCCAAGGGCGCAGAAATCGTTAAAAACGGACAGGGCATGACAGCCAATGCAGCAGCAGTGGCATCTATGAGCATGGCAGAGAAAAAAGAATTGCCCGTACTTGCTGCTAATATTGAAGACCATCATCATAATACCACGCGCTTTTTTGTGATTGGTCAGCATGATTCGCCAGCATCGGGTGAAGATAAAACAGGCTTGGTGATTGCAGTGAAGGATGTGCCGGGCGCGCTGCATGGTTTAGTAAAACCTTTTGCTGAACGTGATATGGGTTTAACCCGTATTGAATCGCGCCCATCGAAGAAAAAACTTTGGGAGTATGTATTTTTTGTAGATGTGCAAGGGCATAGGGATGAGCAAAAAATGTCCGATGCCATTGCCGAAGTGGAAGCTTTGGGAGCATCTGTGAAAGTGCTTGGCTCGTATCCTGTATCAAGGAAATTATAATGGATTGGATGAATAGAGCGGTTGCCCAAAGTGGTGGCTTACACCCCTATATTCCAGGCAAGCCTGTGGAGCAGTTACTGCGTGAAAAAGGGCTGTCGCATGCTGTAAAGTTGGCATCGAATGAGAATGCTTATGGGCCTAGTCCAAAGGCTATGCTTGCGATGCAACAAGCAGTTTCCGAGGTGCATCGTTATCCAGATGGTGATTGTACGGAACTAAAAGCAGCCCTTGCAGCACGTCATCATGTTGAAACGGGGCAAATTCTCATTGGTAATGGTTCGAACGAAGTATTGGATTTATTGATTCGTTGTTTTGCAGGGACTGGCGATGAAGTGGTGTACAGTCAGCGTGGATTTATTGTCTATGCCTTGGCAGCACAAGCTGCTGGCGCAATTCAAATAGCAGTGCCAGACACAGCTGAATTGGGGCATGATTTGAATGCTATGGCAGCGGCAGTTACGGATAAAACTAAGGTGGTTTGCATTGCCAATCCAAATAATCCGACAGGCACACTGTTGAATAACGATGAGCTACAAATATTCTTAGATGCGCTTCCACGCCATATAGTGGTGATTTTGGATGAGGCTTATGATGAGTTTGTCGCGGATATAAAATCCGATAGTCTGCAAACATTGAAGCACCCTGGTTTGGTGGTGAGCCGTACTTTTTCCAAAGCTTATGGTTTGGCAGGCTGTCGTGTGGGTTATGCTGTTGCCGATGCGAGTTTGCTTGCTGTAGTGAATCGTTTTCGCGAACCATTTAATGTGAATAATCTTGCACAAGTTGCAGCCCTTGCAGCCCTTGATGATGAAGCATGGGTGATGGATAAGGTGAAGCGTGTGAAAGTGCAGCGTATGCGTTTGGAAATTGCTTTTTCAAACTTGGGTGTTTTAGGCGGAAAATCGTATGCCAACTTTGTACTATTAAAACATGCGCAAGCAGCCGAACTTTTGAATCGCCTAGAAGAACAAGGTGTGATTCCTCGTCCATTGGCTGGCTATGGACTGTCTGACTATTTACGAATCTCTGTGGGTACAGAAGAAGAGAATAATGTTCTGTTACATGCCTTGGAAACGACATTGGCGCAGGTGAAGTCATGAGTATTGCTATAAAGCACCTTGTGGTGATTGGTACAGGTTTGATTGGTGGCTCAGTGGCATTGGCTCTGAAACGTGCAGGTTGTGTTGAGCGTGTGACAGGTGTTGGCCGTAGTGTTGAAAACCTTGAAGAAGCAGTGCGCCTTGGTGTGATTGATGATTTTAATCATGATATTGCTACAGCCGTTGTTGATGCAGATATGGTTCTTATTGCAGTACCTGTTGCGGCGTGTGATCAGGTGTTTGCTGCGTTAGCGGAATCTTTATCTGAGACTGCAATCATTACAGATGCGGGAAGTACCAAGCAATCTGTCATGATATCGGCAGAGAAGCATTTGAAGTATGTTTCACGGTTTGTGCCAGCGCACCCGATTGCAGGCACGGAACATTCGGGTGTAGGTGCAGCATTTGCAGAGTTATTTGAAGATAAAAAATGTATTTTAACACCGAATGAACAAACTGATGCTAAGGCTTTGGCACAAGTACAAAGCATGTGGCAGGCAGTTGGAGCGCGCGTGAAAATCATGTCAGCGGTTGAACATGATGATGTTTTGGCGGCAGTGAGCCATTTACCGCATTTGGCAGCATTTGCGATTGTGAATGCGGTAGGGAAAAGTGATGATGCCTTTCGTTTTGCAGCGGGTGGATTTCGTGATTTTACACGTATTGCCTCATCATCGCCTGAAATGTGGCGCGATATTGCTTTGTGTAATCAGCAAAGCATCGTGGATAAGATTGATGCTTTGCAAGAAGAATTGACTATCTTGCGTGATGCCTTAAATGCGCATGATGGTGGCGTATTGTTGGATAAATTTGCATCGGCGAAACAGGCACGGGACACTTGGATGTCCAAATATGGAGACAAGTTATGAATGTGGGCGGAACATTGATTGCAGGCCCTGCAAAAATAGGTTTAAGCGGAAAAGTAAGCGTACCTGGCGATAAATCCATGTCGCATCGGGCTGTGATGCTGGCGGCTTTGGCAGATGGAACGACTGAAATTCATGGTTTTTTGCCAGGTGAGGATTGTTTAGCAACAGCAGAGATGTTTGTTCAGATGGGTGTGACCATTGATTGGCTCAATGATGAAAAGACTTCTTTGCGTGTGCATGGTGTTGGTTTGCATGGTTTGAAAAAGCCTGCAACGATACTCGATGCTGGAAATTCAGGTACCTGTGTACGTTTGATGATGGGGGTGTTTGCAGGGCAAGATTTTGATGTGACGGTTACAGGTGATGCATCGTTGCAAGTGCGTCCTATGAAACGTGTGGCTGATCCTATTCGTGCGATGGGCGCAACGGTGAATGGTGAAGGTGATTTGTTGCCATTAACCATTCAAGGCGGAAAACTAAAAGCAATTCACCATGTTTCTAAGGTTGCCAGTGCGCAGGTGAAATCATGTGTGTTGTTGGCTGCATTGTACGCAGATGGTGAAACGACTGTATCTGAGCCGCGCCCAACACGGGACCATACTGAGCGTATGTTGCCACTATTTGGGCAGCCTGTAACTGTGGATGATAATGGGCTTATTCATTTGAACCCGACAGGCAAGCTGACTGCACCGAGCGTGCCTGTATATATTCCTGCTGATCCATCCTCGGCGGCATTTTTTGCTGTTGCTGCATCTTTAGTAAAAGATTCGGATATTACCTTAGGGCGCATTGGTATGAATCCATTGCGCAATGGTTGGAAGCGTATTTTAGCGGATATGCATGGTGCAATGGAGTTGCAGAATGAAGCACAGGTGGGCGAAGAGTCGGTGGCTGATATTCATGTAACATATAGAGGTTTGAATGGTGTGCAGGTGAACTCTGCTGATGTGCCAGATGCCATTGATGAGTTTCCTGTGTTATTTGCAGCGGCAAGTCTTGCCAATGGCACATTTGCATTGACTGAAGCAGAAGAGTTGCGTGTCAAAGAATCTGATCGTATTGCAGTGATGGCTGCGGCTTTGCAGGCGGCAGGCGTAAATTTTGTAGAGAAGGCTGATGGTGCAACCATTGTGGGTGGTTTGTTGCAAGGGGGCTGCATCGTTGATGCGCGTGGTGACCATAGGATTGCCATGGCGATGGCGGTGGCTGCACAATGTGCAGCGGCTGAAATTACCATAAAAAATGCAGCCGCGATTGCGACATCATTCCCTGACTTTGTGCCTTTGGCGCAATCGTTGGGTATGAATGTTCGTTGGAGTGATCAGTAAGTGGCTGGTTTATATTGGAAACCGATTGAGGGGTTGCAAGTTGCGATGGATGGACCTTCAGGTTCAGGTAAAGGCACAGTGGCAAGGCTTGTGGGTGAAGAGTTGGGTTTACCTGTATTGGATACAGGACTGTTGTATCGCTTTGCGGGTTGGCAAACTGCTGAGACAGATGTGGATATGATGGATGAGCAGACAGTGTTACAGGTCTTGCAGGCAGTGTTACCAAAGATGGATTGGCGTGCGGAAGGTATCTTTTTTGAAAGCAAAGATTGCACTTCCCTGCTACGTGGTGAGGATGTCGGCAGCTTGGCTTCGCAGGTGGCGCATTACCCTAAAGTGCGGGGATTGTTGCTTGATGTGCAACGTGATATAGCGTTGTCAGGATGTGTGATGGATGGTCGTGATATTGGTACGGTTGTGTTGCCCGATGCGCAGGCGAAGTTTTTTTTAACTGCCAGTCAGCGTGAGCGGGCACGGCGACGTTGGGCGCAGTTGCATGTGAAGGATAAGGAATTATCCATTGAGCAGGTGGCAGACGAATTGATGGCACGAGATGAGCGTGACGCAGGGCGTGATTGTGCACCGCTTGAGCGGGCGAAAGAGGCGATTCAAATTGATTCTACAATCATGCGTGTAGATGAGGTGGTGGATCGTATTTTGGCTGTTTTGGAGCGGCGTGATTTGATTTATGCCGTTTGATTCATGCTATCTGATGGGCGTCATTTGAGTTTTGAGAAATTTGTAGAATTTATTAATAGGTGGAAATAAGAGCCATGGTAGAAGAACGAGTTGTGGAAGAAGCTGCAGAGAAAAATGTGGAAGAGACTGTTGAGAATGCGATGATTTCAGAAGAAGACAATTTTGCAGCAATGTTTGAAGCATCGCTGCAAGATGAGCATAGCCTGAAAAAAGGCGAAAGCATTCGTGGTACTGTTGTCGCAGTCAATAATGAAAATGTCATTATGGATATAGGTACCAAAAATGAAGGAAGCATTGCAGTGACTGAGTTTGCATCCTTGGCAATAGATGTTCCTGCTGTTGGCGATGAAATTGAGGCTGTTGTTGTGTCTGCTGGCGGTTCTGTGCGTTTGTCTGTATTGGAAGGAAAACGCCGCGAACTATGGGCTTCTGTCGATGCTGCTGTGGCAGAAAATAAGACTGTGGAAGTAACCGTTACTTCAGAAGTAAAGGGTGGGTTTCGTGTGGATTTGGGCGGTTTGCAAGCATTTATGCCACGCTCCGAAGTGGATACCCATGCAGGCATGGGCGCGGAACAATTATTGGGCAATAGTTATGATGTGGCGATTTTAGAAGCGACGCATTATCCGGCCAATATTGTGGTATCTCGTAAACAGCCTTTGGCTGCTGTAGCTGCAGAAAAGCAGGCTGAATTTTTTAAAGAAGTAAGCCTCGGCGATAAAGTAACAGGTGAAGTCAAACGCTTGGCTGACTTTGGTGCCTTTGTTGACTTGGGTGGCGTGGATGCTTTATTGCATGTATCGGACATGGCATGGCGACGGATTAATCATCCATCAGAAATGCTAAGTATTGGTCAGACTGTGACGGCAGAAGTGGTAAAATTGAATGCTGAAACAGGCAAAATTTCGATTTCCACCAAGAATTTACAGCAAGACCCATGGGAACATGTTGCGAACACCTATGAAGCTGGCATGCGTTTAACAGGGACTGTGCGCAAATTATTGGATTTTGGTGCGGTTGTGGAGTTGGAAGCAGGTGTTGAAGGTTTGATTCATCGCTCTGAAATGAGTTGGACGCGTCAGGATGTAAAACCAACAGAAGTATTGGCGGAAGGTGATGTGGTTGATGTTGCTGTATTGGAAATTGATACAGAGCAACGCCGTATCCGTTTGAGTTTGAAAGAGATCGCAGAAAATCCATGGCAGGCATGGATGACAGAGCATCCAGAAGGCTCCAAAGTAACAGGTAAAGTTCGCAATATTACAGATTTTGGTTTCTTTGTTGGTTTGGCAGAAGGTTTGGATGGTTTGGTGCATATTGGCAATTTATCGTGGACTGAAAGTGGTGAAGATGTGATAAAAACCTTCACCAAAGGTCAGGATGTTGAGTGTGTCGTATTGGGTGTGGATGTTGCCAAACAGCGTATTGGCTTGGGAATCAAACAGTTATCTGATGATCCATTTGAAATTTTTATTGCAGGTGTAAAACGTGGTGTGGCAGTGAAAGGTAAAGTGGTTGAGCTTGGCACTGGAGCAGTATGGGTTGAATTGGCAGAGCATGTTCGTGCACGCTTGGCATTGCGCGAAGTGCCAAGAGATTTGCCTGCGTTGAAAGAAGGTGATGAGGTTGAAGCTAAGGTGATTGATGTGAATCGCAAACGTCGTCAGGTTGATTTATCTATTCGACAGCTCTTGAATGATGAAGAGCGTGAGGCGGTGCGTCAGTATAGCCAATCCGTTAGTTCTGAAGAGACTCCATCTGCATTAGCATTGGAATTACAGCGTAAATTGTTGGGCAAAGGCTAATCATTACTTGCTGAATAGGTGTTGGATGGGCTAAAGTAAGATATTGTAGTGCAAACTTGAGTTTTTATGGTGCTTTGCTGAGTAGTGACTCAAGTTTAAGTGTGGGAGGTGGTATGACCAAATCTGAATTGGTAGACATCGTTGCGGAAGCGCACGGTCAAATTACACGGCGTGAGGCTGAAGTTGTAGTAAATGAAGTCATTCATGCTATTTCAGGAGCTCTAAGTGAGGGTGAGCGTGTAGAATTACGGGGTTTTGGAAGTTTTACAGTGAAAAAACGGGATCCACGTGTAGGGCGCAATCCTAAAACAGGCGAGTCTGTACATGTGCCAGCTAAGGTAGTGCCGCATTTTAAACCAGGTAAAGAACTACGCGAACGGGTTGATGCCACAAGTTAAACGTATGACTACCATGTCTGTATTTCATTCGAGTCGAAAACATTGGCTTAATATTGCTGTTATTGCTTTGTTAACAGCATTCTTTATTACTTTTGCATTGTCGAATTTAGCATTGGTTCATGTGGCTTTACTGGGCGTGAGAAGTCAGCCTGTAGCACTTTATATACCAGTTTTCATCGCTTTCTTATTGGGTTTCTCGGGCGGTATGCTGTCATTAAGTTTTTCTCGACGTAAGCACAAACAAGAAATCTTGCAATTACGAGAAGAAAATAGTTTATTGCATCAAGAAGTAGAAAACCTTCGCAATATTCCTTTGCAGGATGATGTTTAATATCCTTTTTTATTTTCAGATAGTCGAACGATGACTGCAATACTGTTTGTATTATTCGTGGCAGGGCTGTTGTTTGTCTGGGTGTTGTTTTGGCGGCAATGGCAACACGATGATGAAGATGAGTCTGCAATTGTTGAGCATGATGAACGTGTTTCGCCATTGTTGCGTGGGATTAATTATCTATTAGCGGATGAGCCTGATCTTGCATTGCAAGAAATGGTGCAGGTAGCAAAGCTTAGGTCTGAAGCTGCTGATGTGTATATGGCGCTGGGTGAAATGTTTCGATCGCATGGAGAAATTGGACGTGCAGTACGTATTCACCAAAATATTCTAGCGCGTCCTGATGTATCTTCTGAGCTTTATTTGCAGGCACACTTTGCCTTAGCCAAAGATTTTCAAACAGGTGGTTTGTTGGATCGTGCACTGTACCATTATCAAAAAGTATTGGATGTGCGTTCTGATCATTTGGATGCGTTAATGGCATCATTACGCATACGCGAACAGAGCAGTGAATGGTTGAAAGCCGAAGAGTTATTATCACGAATCGAGCGATTGCAAGGAGATGAGGATGGTTTGCATCGTGCATATTTGTGGGGTGCGTTAGCGCAAGATGCTATGCAGAATAATGATTACCAAGTTGCACAGGAATATATAAATAATGCTTTGAGTTTAACAAAAAAGTGTGGGCATGCTTATATATTACTGGTGAACTTGGCACTTAAAAATAATGATACCGAACAGCTTCAGCACACGCTGGCTGCAATGCAAGCTGAGACACCAGATTATTTACATTTATTGATACCATTATTATTACAAAATAATGCTTGTAGTGATGAACTTATGCGCTACTGGAAGGAGCAGCATGACCATGAGTTGGCATTGTCTTGGATGGAAGGGCTTGCTAAAAAAGATGTATCTGCAGCGACTAGCTTGCGAGAAAAAATGTCCTTTGCTCCAACAGGTTTGCGCGAATCACTTCGTTTGGCAGCAATGGGTATGAATAGTGATGATTTTTTTGTAAGTCAGGCAAAGAAATGGCGTATGAGCATGAAACATTATGGCTGCACGCAGTGCGGTGTGCAGACGGTGGATATGCGTTGGCAGTGTCCGCAATGCCATCAGTGGGGAAGTATGTCTGCAATTACGGAAGATGATAAATGAACGAAAGGGGTATTGGCATATGAGTGAGAAAGATGTGAGGCAGCGTTTGATGGTAGCATTGGATATGCCAGATGCAGCGCAAGCATTACATATGCGCGACCAACTTGCCGAGCATGTAGGGTGGTTTAAAGTAGGTTTAAGGCTATTTGTAGCAGAAGGAGCGCCTTTGGTGAAAGAGCTGTTAGCATCACATAAAGTATTTTTAGATTTAAAGTTTCACGATATTCCCAATACAGTGGCGCAGGCGATTGAAAGTGCAGGGGCTTTGGGTGTGCAGATGGTGAATGTGCATGCAGCAGGTGGTTCTGAGATGTTAAAACGAGCTGTAGATGCTGCGTCAGCATTTCCTGATATGCAATTGATAGCTGTGACGGTCTTAACCAGTGATAATATGCCTGCTGAACAAGCTAAGACTGTGGCTGTTGAGCGTGCTTTATTGGCACGCGATGCTGGGCTGCATGGTGTGGTATGTAGTGTGCATGAAGTTGCAAGTATTAAAAAGGCTTGTGGTAATCACTTTGTGACGGTCACACCAGGAATTCGTTGGGGTAGGCAAGATATCCAAGATCAAAAACGCGTAGCTGATCCCGCTTTGGCGGTGCAACAAGGGACTGACTATTTGGTGGTGGGAAGGCCGATTATACAAGCCGCAGTACCCGCAGATGCCGCGGATGAGGCAGTAAGCATGATGTCAGCAACGATTGATTGAAGTGTCATTTTTTGTGATGTAGCCCTTGGCACATTTGGAGGTATAGCAAGGGCTTATTTAGTCCGCATGATTCATAAATATTGTCGCGCCCTTGGTTGCCTCTTTATTCGCAAAAAAATATTTCACCAATTGTTCGTAAGCACAGCTACGAACGCGCTCTTCAAAATCCGCTGCAAACAAAGCTTCTGCGCAATCATCACGACGATTTATGAACCATGCGGGTTAGAGTTGCAGTGATTCAATAGGAATTAGAGAGTACTGGTCTTTTTGAGAAAGAACTCCATTTTCATATCACCTAATTCAATAATGGCGCTATCTTCAAGGGTTGTAGGTTGGGCTGTAATACTTACACCATTTACCTTGGCTTTGGCTAAACCTTCCAAGTGTGTGATGTGGTAACCCGTAGGGCGACGCGTAATCACGGCGGATTGTTTGCCCACAGTGAAACCCTTGGCTTTAATGCGGCAAGACTCACCTTTTCCAAGGCTGGTCAATGATGATGTTAAATCAAAGCTTTTACCTGCTTGTGGACCAGTAATAATTTGTACAGCAGCCAGAGGCATGGTTGCTGCCGTTGGTTTACTATTGTTTAACAAAGCATCTTTTGCTTGTGGCGTAATGATCATGGTTTTATCCATATCATCATCTTCTTCTGGCTCACTTTGTACGGCGACAGGAGAATCTTCTACCTGAACATATGTTAGCGTATGTTTGCCAATTAGAATTGAATCACCATGTTTTAAGATATGTTTGGTAATCTGCTTGTTATCAACCAGTGTACCATTGGTGCTTCCAAGATCTTCAAGTATGACCTTGCTGCCAATCTTTAGAACGCGCGCATGATGACCACTCACTGCTAAGTTATCAATATGAATGGCATTTTCAGGTTTGCGACCAATGGATGTTTCTTCCGCTACTAGCGGGTATTCTGAGATAATCGAATCTTTAAATCGAAGAATGAGTTTGCTGCTCATAGGTTTGTATCCTCCATTATCATTACGAATCCTTAACCGCGTTTAAACAGGCGCGATAAAAGTCCCTGCTTACGATGAAATTGTTTCGGTGTCTTCATAAGAATAACCGAAATATTATCTGGTCCACCTGCATCATTGGCCAACTGAACCAAAGCTGTTGCCGAACTTTTAAGGTTTTTATAGTTGTCGATCAAGGTTAGGCGAATCGCCTCGTCGGGAACAACATCAGTCAAACCATCGGAGCACATTAAATAAAGGTCACCATCTTGTACAATATCTTCAACAATATCAGGTTCAACGCCTGGCTCAACCCCTAAAGCACGGGTGACTAAGTTTTTGATGGCAGAGTTGCGCGCATCATCTTCAGTTAACAGACCTCGACGGACTTGCTCTTGAATCAGGGAATGATCCTCTGTGACATGGGTTAAGTTATCACCACGTAAACGGTACATACGTGAATCGCCAACATGGGCGGCAGTGACGCGATCAGTATAAAATATTGCCGCAACAATGGTTGTTCCCATGCCTGCACATTCCCGTTTTTGTTGAGCGGTCTCAAAAATAGCATCATTGGCAGTTGCAATGACTTCTTGTGCAAGCATTGATTCGCCTGTGAAGCCTGTATCCTCATCAAGTTTAGCCTCAGGCATGCTGGGAAGCCGAGCTTGTAGGCAGCGCGTTGTCACATCCACAGCCATGGCACTGGCAACTTCACCAGCATTATGACCGCCCATGCCATCAGCGAGCACAGCAAAACCAAGGTCGGGTGTTATACCAACATAATCCTCATTGTGGTCGCGTTTAATGCCCACATCTGTAAGTGCATGCATTTCTAATACGCTCATTATTTGACTCCCTTTGCAGCCATCTCATGGAGGCATTGGATAATTTCTTTGATTACGGCTGCACCGTTAGGAATACGCATTTCAGAATCTTTGGCTAACATATGATCCAATAATTTAGCAGTACGTTCGGTTATATTACTATTATGTTCGCGGATATCGGGGTGAGGTTCATTGGCAATTTGAAACATCAGTGTTGCCATGGAATCGCCACGAAATGGGCGAACGCCACATAACATTTCATACATCATCACACCCAATGAAAATAAGTCTGAACGTCCATCAACATGTTTGCCCGATAATTGCTCAGGTGACATATAGGAAGGGGTTCCTAGCACAACACCTGTTTTGGTTTTGCTGGATGCTGTAATACGGGCAATTCCAAAGTCGGTCACCTTTATACTTTTATCCTTTAATAACATGATATTAGCAGGTTTTATATCACGATGTACAACATTTTGTGATTGAGCATAATCCAAAGCTTCAGCCACTTTACCGCAAATCTTCATGGTTGCAGAGGCTGGGAATAACTTACCTTTCTTTGTGTAGGGGGAAAGGTCTGCGCCATCCAAAAATTCCATGGCAATATAAGCGAGGTCGTGTTCATCACCTGCATCAAATATGGTAACAATGTTGGGGTGGTTGAGCATGCCCGCAGTCTCTGCCTCACGGAAGAAACGCGTTTTAACTTCTTCCATTTCATCTGCTTCGAATTCTTGCGCTAAAGCCATGGTTTTGATCGCAACTACACGATTAATCTTAGGATCTTTACCAAGGTAGACTGTTCCCATAGCACCTTTACCAATTTCACGGACTATTTCATAACGTCCAAGAGTTGGTTTTGCACCGCCAGTAATCAGCAAATTGGAAATACCACCTGCTGTTGATGCGCCAAAAATCATGGTGTCACCAGCAGTCTTCATGCGTTCCATACGCACTTTGACATCTTTATAAGATGGTTCGTGTTCATGGATGTATTCGTATATGGTGGATGCTTTATTAAATTGGCGTTTGCGTTCAAAATCCAAAGCAAGATTATAAATACATTGTAAAATATCATCGTTAATCGGGCATTTGCGAAATTTATCGAAAGCCATGTCGAGCATGCCTTGGCTTTGGAATGACAAACCAAGCATTTTGTTTGTTTCTGCTGAATCCGAAGCACTTTGCCCTTGATTTTGGGCAGATAAAAAACGCTGATTGAGAAGTATAAAAATATGACCCGTAACGAGCAGCATAGCAGCACTCATGGTTTGAATCCATAATGTAGCGGTGCTTAAAAATAGAAAACTAATTGCCAACAGTGTGATAAATAAGATTGTTGATATGATAGCGCCTATGCTCATATTAACGCGAGGAAGCATTACCATAAGATAAATGCCGATAAGTATGAGAAGCGCAACTTCAACAAGTTTAGCCCAAGCTGGGCGACTATAAACCGATTCATCTAAGATGCTTTGCAAGACATGAGCCTGGAATTCGATACCTGACATATTGTCGTTTATGGGTGTGTTATATGTGCTAGTAATATTTTGATCAGCCAAACCTATTAAAACAATTTTACCCTCAAATACGGACTTCGGAACACGGTTTGAAATAACATCATAGAATGAATAGTGCTGAAAGGCAGGCATGTCATCATTGCCATGAAATGATGGGTATATGCGCATTTGTTTGTTTGAAATAATGTCCCGCGTGCCCAACTCAAGATTTGAGCCTAAGTTCATATGAATGTCGGAGATTGTCATATTGAGATCCCGTGCAGCTATTAGCAGTGCAAGAGAAGGTAAAAAAATGTTTTTATATTCAATCATCAATGGTGCAGAACGGGATATACCATCTGAATCTAGGCTGCTATTAAAAAAGCCAATGCCCGCAGCAGAGGATGCGAGATCAAGGAAAGGATACTCAAGTTCTCTGGCATGAACAGGGTTGAACGGCACATCTTTGCTTGATGTATTTTTTAGAGCGACGGCTTTTAGAAATGCAGGGATAGGTGTGTTTGCAGATGCTGACCTAACGTTGCTATTAAATTGCATGGATATATAGACATTGCCAGTTTTTTTAACAGCAGAGGAGAGTAAATAATCACCATCCATCGCCCGTATTTGAGCCTCGATTTTTTTATTTTCTGCAGCATTACTATTTTTGCGTAAGAGTGCTGCCATTTGCATGCTGTTGGTGGATTTTCGTTTTTCAACAAAGGGAACTCCCAACCCAATCACGCGCGCATTATCATCGGACAACTTATTGATAATATTTGCAAATTCAGATCTTGACCATGGCCAGCCACCCATCCGTTGTATAGAGGTATTGTCAATGTCAATGATGACAATATGCTCGCTAGCAGGCAGGCGATTAGCATCCACTGCCATGTCATAAACCTTGAAATCTAAGGATTTTAAAGGGTTAAAGCTTGTGCTATAAGCAAGACCAAAAAGCAATGTTAGTAGCAGCCCAATAAACCAGTTGGATTTCCAAAAAGCTTGATTATTCAATGAGATTGCCCCCCCTTTCTCATGCACTATAGCATTTTAATAGCGTAAGTGCCAAACATAACATAGTTTGTACGTATTGTCAGGTAGACTCAAGCTTTGATATGATGTTGTTAAGAAAGATTATTTATTGACATCATGAGTATCGATTCGTACCGTTCGCGCCGTTCTTATTCCCCGATAGTTCAGTTGGTAGAACGGTGGACTGTTAATCCATATGTCGCAGGTTCGAGTCCTGCTCGGGGAGCCAGTTAAAAGCTAATAATAGCAACAAATATGAAGCCTTCGAGAAATCGGAGGCTTTTTTATTTTGTGGAATAGGGGAGTATAAGGGGAGCGCTCGTTTCAAACTCCCCTTTAGCAATCCCCTTTAATCGCCTTTTTTAGATTTCTTTTTCTTCTTTTTAGGTCGTGGAGCTGGCTTGTTATCTGCCGCCGCCTCGGTTTTTCTGCGTTCTGAATAATTGCGCGCGTCATTGCGTTTGGTTTCCATTTCACCTTGCTTCCATGCTGCCACTATACCTGCCATTACATTTACAGGTTTAGGCGTTTGTCGTCCACCTTGGCTTCTTTGCGTTCTTCGTGTCGTTTTACCTTGTTCTTTAGTAGTTTCTTGTTGCATATTGTTTTCAAGCTCTTTTAACTCGCTTGCTAAAGATTGTAGATTGCTTTGTGTGCCAACATAATTGTTACTATTATCAATATCTTCAGACATTTGAAAATCCGTTAGATTGTTGATGGCTTCGGATACATCATCATACATATCAATCCATCTATTATCTTCTTCGATTTCTCTATCCGTCGCTTCATAATTCGCAGGCTTATCATTATGCCTATCACGCATATAGGTTTCATAGTTCTCTAGGAAGTTATCGCAATTTTTAATAAAGCTAGCAGCTTCAACAAGCTCTTTTTCTTTGTGCGCGCCTTGTGCACAAAAGGATTTCGCCGCATTTATTGACTCTTTCCAGTTAGCGTTATCAATTCTTTGCATAAGCGATGGTTCAGACTTTTCTATATTGTTAATACCATTATCAAGTTTATCTTTTAAGTCATCTAAAGCATTATGTTGTAATGTTATATCATTAAGTAATTTGTTATTCTTTTGAAGTGAATCAAGCAAATCAAGCTTATTAGCACCCTTATCATTATCACCATATTTTTTAATGGATTTTTCTTTTAAAGCATCATTAACTTTAACAAGTTCAGCAGTTGCGTTTGTTTTTTTCTTATTTGTACGCTCTGGTTTAAAGTTTTCGCCAACTCGCTTCCAATCTTTTTCTAAAAGTGCGCCTTTCAAACGAATATTTTGCATATCTAAATTAGTTGTTGAACTTATGGATACACTTTTAGCTGTAATCCGCTTAATCTCAATGTCATCACGTCTTTTCAAGTAATCAATAATGCTTTCTCTATTTGCCACCCCTATCTTTTCCCAATAGAGAGAGCTATCAGATGGAGTTATTCCTGTCGCTGTTGATGGTATCATTTGCCAATAAAAACCGCCAT
>CAJXLC010000038.1 GCA_913055645.1 uncultured Pseudomonadota bacterium
TGAAACAACTCCTTGAAACCTCAATGAGCGTAAGCTTACTTAGACACAAAAGCCATGACTTCTAGCTTCCAAAGCAGGTCACAGGTTCGAATCCCATACCGCGCACCATTTCACCAGCATATTGGCAATGAGCTGCTTTATGAAATAAATACTTAAACAATTGCTTTTTTCTAATGATTTTCAATTGCACTGATAGCCTCATTAAAGCTTTTGAGTTGCTGTTTGAGACAATGGCTATCATGGTATAATTGCCATCGGCAGTATCTACAAAATGGACTTAGCTGCCCATGCGTTCAAATACTAGGTAGGCCATCAAAACACGGTGACTGATGTGCATACCGTATGCAGAAATCACTTTTTTATATTTTGCCTTAAGTATTTCTCTAGTTTGGTGCGTCCATGGAATAAGAAATAATTAGGCAAATTCAGGTAAAATATCAGCGTTAAATACAGGACCATCCACACATACGCGGCGATATTTTTCTTCGCCATTTTCAAGTGTTTTGACCACGCAACCTGCACAACCACCAATAGCACAAGCCATATGCTCTTCCAGAGATAATTGTGCTGGAATATGAAGTTCGCGACCCAATCTAGCTACTGCATGCAGCATGGGATGTGGTCCACAGGAAAGAAGCACACAATTTTCACGCTCTTTTTCATCCAAGCCCAGTAAATAATCACGTGCTAAATTCGGCACATGTCCTTCATAACAGCCGTACAAACCAGCATTGGATGCCAAACGGCATGGGATACCCCGCTCTTCCAGAGAGCTAATGGTCAATGTCGTATTCCCCGTAATACCAGGCAACATAAATGTCGATGGTTTCAAGGCAAAAGGAAATTCAACTTCAGAACCCGCAAATACCACAGGTTTTCCACCACGTGCAATCAAGTCATCCGCAGCAAAGACCATAGGCGGAATGCCCACGCCTCCACCAATAAGAACATAACGTTTGGACACATCGGATAAATCAAACGGCTTACCAATTGGTCCTAACATGGCTAATTCTTCGCCTACTTTACGTTCACCCAATTGATGGGTACCTTCACCAATCATTTTATACAGTAAATCAATCGTGCCCTTTTCAGGATTGGTAAGCATAATCGAGATAGGCCGCCGCAATGCTTTGGCTTGTGAAACCCGAATATGCACAAACTGTCCTGGCTTGGCATCACGCGCTGTTTTCGGTGCATGCAAACGCATAATGCACTGCTCACCTTTATGGTGAATATGCGCTAATACCTTGGCTTGTTCTTCAAAAATTATATTTCTGTTTGATTCAGTCATGTACTTCGCCTTTTTCGAATACCACACGCCCATCTTTCAATGTATATAACACCTGCCCAGTCATGGTTCTACCATGCCATGGTGTATTACGACCTTTGGAAAACAATTTTTCTCGATTAAGCACCCACTCTGCTTTGGGGTCAAAGATGCAAATATCTGCCGCCCTCCCCTCTGCCAACGAGCCTTCTGGAAGGTTTAATAATTGTGCCGGGTTGCATGTCATTTTGGCGATTAAATCAGACATCGAAAGTACGCCAGCCCGTTCCAAATCTAAAGAAATAGGCAACATGGTTTCCAAGCCCACAATACCAAATGCAGCACACGATAAACCACAACGCTTATCATCTTCATGGTGCGGCGCATGATCGGTAGCAATTACCTCAATCGTGCCATCTCTTAAACCCTCAATCACAGCAAGCCTGTCTTCTTCGGTGCGTAGCGGCGGACTCATTTTGGCATCGGCATTAAAATTGAGCACTTCATCTTCAGTCAAAGCAAAATGATGTGGCGCAGCTTCAGTGGTGACTTTCAAACCTTCTTGTTGCGCAAGACGAACTTGTTCCACAGCGCCTTTGGTAGAAATATGTGCCACATGATAGCGTGCTTGCACACGGCGAGTGAGCATAATATCCCGAGCAATCATACTATCTTCGCCCTCTACTGGCATGCCTAGCACGCCAAGCTGTGTAGAAACCCAGCCTTCGTTGATAGCGCCGCCTTCGGTCAGTTGTTTCTCTTCGGCATGTTGGATAATGAGATAATCAAAACTCGATGAATACTCCAAGGCTTTGCGCATCACACCCGCATGCCAAATGGGTTTACCATCATCAGAAAATGCCACTGCGCCCGAACGTGATAGCTCTCGCATTTCAGTCAGCTCTTTGCCTTTTAGGTTACGACTAACCGCAGCAATGGGGTGCAAGTTGCACAATCCAATCTCTTTGGCACGGGCAATCACCTGCAAAACAATACCTGCATGATCAATGCATGGTTCAGTGTTTGGCATGGTGCAAATACTGGTCACTCCACCTGCAATCGCCGCCCGTGAGCCTGATTCAATATCTTCTTTCCACTCTTCACCAGGCTCTCTTAAATGCACATGCATATCAATCAACCCTGGGCAAACAATCAAATCTTTGGCATCAATCGTTTGTGTCGCATCACCAGAAAACTTTCCCACTCCTGCGACTTTACCATCTGCAATCCAAACATCGCAGACTTCATCTATCTTGTTTGCAGGGTCAATCACCCGACCGTTCTGAATTAAAACATCTACCATACTCATTCCTCTGTCGCCCCACCACATAACGCAGTCAACGCAGCCATGCGCACTGCCACTCCGTGTTCCACCTGCTCTAAAATCAGGCTCTTCATGGAGTCTGCAACATCCGTAGCAATTTCCACACCGCGATTCATCGGCCCTGGATGCATGACCATGCAATGATCACCTGCCGCTTTGAGTCGCTTCATGTTTAAGCCGTAAGTCTCGTGGTATTCTCGGATGGATGGAAAACAGCAGTTCGTTGTTAGCCGCTCAGTTTGCACGCGCAGCATGTAAAGAATATCTGTGCCTTGCAGTGCCTCATCAAAATCATGAAAAATTTCACAATCATAGTTCTCCACAAAAGCTGGCAATAAAGTTTTGGGTGCAACGATGCGTACTTTATAACCCATAATTTTTGCTGCCAACATATGCGAACGCGCTACCCGTGAATGGGCAATATCACCAACAATGGTCATGGTTTTACCCGCAACATCTCCGATGTTATGTTTTAGGGTGAGTAAATCTGTCAGGATTTGAGTTGGGTGTTCATGTGAGCCATCGCCTGCATTAATCAGGGCTGTATTATCTAAGAACTCTGACAAAAACTCACATGTACCTGCAACAGAATGTCGTATCACCAACACATGCGGCTGCATGGCCGCCAATGTCTGCCCCGTGTCGAGCAACGTTTCGCCTTTTTTGGTCGCTGATGTAGATGCCGAGATATTAATGACGTCGGCAGATAGGCGTTTGCCCGCAATCTCAAAGCTTGTACGTGTACGTGTTGAGTTTTCAAAAAATAAATTAATCACCGTCCGCCCGCGCAACGTCGGCTCTTTTTTTACACTTCGGGTGTTAATATCAATAAAGTCATCACCCAAATTCACTAGCGATGTGATTTGTTCGCGGTTTAAATCAGCAATGCCAAAAATATGTTTAAGTCCAAATAGAGGTTTAAGCATGCTTTTTCTCCGTAAGTTCTTTGTGTGCGGCGATAAAATCTTCTAAAAACACAGCTGCTGCCGTTTGGTCAAGCTTGGCTCGCATACGTTTTTCATTCAAACCTTGCGCAAAAAGTCTCTCTTTAGCAGTCCATGTTGAAAGTCGTTCATCTTGAAAAAAAATGGGAAGGTTGGTCACTGCAGAAAGCTGTTTGGCTGCTTTACGACAATCCTCTGCCTGCGCACCTTCTGTACCATCCATGTTTTTGGGTAGCCCTACAACAATACCTTTACTACCGTATTCAAGCACAATTTTAAGTGTTTGTTTTGGCCAGCCTTGATCATTACGAAACAAACATGTCACACCGCGGCATGAGATGCCCAAACGGTCTGAAACCGCAACACCTATGCGTTTGCCGCCAATGTCTAAAGCAAGCAAAGGCAGGGAAATATCAGAAGTTTCGCAAGATGTGATCGTCATTAAATCCGAGATTGTGCAACGTTTGTGTGCAAGCGTCCACCATCACGCTCATTCCAGCCAAACATACCACCGTATTTTCGCCACTTGGCGCATCTTCCTCTAAGGCATGTTGCACATAACCAACAGGACCATCCCAATCCTCATGTCCCGTCGTTAAAGAAACACTCACATCAATATTATGCTCCGCCAAATCTTCCATTTCATCAGTTAAAAGGCGATGACATGCAGTTAAAAACCCTGCATAAACAGATATTTTACCATAATGCTCGCGCTCATGGGTCAATGATCGCCAAACACTTCGTAGCGGTGCAATACCAGTACCAACACCCATAAGAATCACATCTTTTCCTTTAAATGCCTGCAAGTTAAAACCCTTACCCATAGGACCTTCCACTTCCACTTCCGTACCCAAATCGAGCATCAAAAGCTTGTTCGCCATGCCAGAGACGCACTTGATGACAAATTCATAACAATGTTGGTCATAAGGTGATGAAGCAACTGCAAAATAAGCGGGTGCAGGATCACTAAGACCTCGAATTCCCATACGCACATATTGCCCTGTTACAAAGTCTCCAATAGCGCGTCCATCTGGGTGTGCAATGGTGATTTTAATAATTTGATCATCGCATGTGGCATCGGTCAGACACATGCGTTCTTTCAACTGCATACGATACGTGGAAGACTGCTGCAAAAAAACACCTCTCATCATCAATAGGGAGGCTGATTTTCAGGAAGGAATGAGAAGAATGCAAGCAACAACATGTTTAGAATTACGAATTGATGGTAATGCAGTCGATGAAACTGCCTTTACCCAGCTCGCAGAGTCTCAAAATACCTTGGGAACATCTATCGAAACCGACTACGATAGCAAAACGGAGACCCATGTCGCATGGTTTGCACTAAGTGATGAATGTAGTCTAGAAGAGCAACGTGCCCGCCTTGCGGCAGGCTCTTTATTGATTGGTGCAAAGCCTGAGCATGTTAAAATTACACTTCTGGGCGATGATTGGGAAACAGCTTGGCAAAAATATTGGAAGGCGATGCCCGTTGGTGAGAAGTTGTGGGTTCGCCCTTCATTTTGTGATGCGCCGACAGATAATCGGATTGATATTGTACTTGACCCAGGCATGGCATTTGGCACTGGTACACACCCCACGACCTATTTGTGTTTGGAAGCCATTGAACGATATTGCTTGCAACAAGCTCCAAAAAGCGTGCTGGATATGGGCGCTGGTTCTGGTTTATTGGCCATTGTCGCAGGCAAGCTTGGTGCAACAGATATTCATGCCATTGACTATGATCCTATTTCTGTAGAAGCCAGTAGTGTGAATGCGGATATCAATCATATCGAACTCACATCCACACTGGGCGATACACCACCAACACGTATATTTGAGCTTGTGATTGCCAATATTCTTGCAGGACCATTGCTTGGCATGGCAGAAAAACTGGCTGGCTGTGTTGGAAAACGATTAATTTTGTCAGGATTATTAGAATCACAAGTTGCCCTTAATATCCGTTCCTATGAAGCAGAAGGTTTACGCCATGCACAAACCCATATCATGGGTGACTGGGCGTGTGTGGAATTCACATTACCTTAATCTTTAACTGATTATCATTACACAAAATAGTCTCCCCTACCTTGAAAATAATGAGGTAAGGAAGCATATATAACTTACGAATTTAACTCTGGAGGAACGAATACGATGAAATCACTCAAGGGCATTGGCCTACTTATCATTACTAATATTCTAATCATGGTAACACTCATGATTAGTGGTACGCTGATTGTAAATGTCATTCTACCGATGTTTGGCATTGATGTACGTGACTCTTTTGCATCCATGAACCTTACTTGGTCATTGGTATTTGGTTTTGGTGGTGCATTTATTTCTTTGTTTATGTCCAAAATGCTTGCCAAACGTGGCATGCAGATGCAACAGGTCACCAACCCAAGCACTGCCAAAGAAAAGCTGGTATTCGACACCGTACAATCATTGGCACAACGCGAAGGCATAAAGATGCCAGAGGTTTGGGTTTATTGGGATGATGTTCCCAATGCTTTTGCTACAGGTCCAACACGTAATAATGCTATGGTCGCAGTATCATCGGGCTTGGCAACAAACCTTAATGACAAAGAATTAAAAGCTGTGCTTGCCCATGAAATGGGGCACGTTGCCAATGGTGATATGCTTGCGACAACCTTATTGCAAGGCTTGATGAATACCTTTGTATATTTCATTGCGCGCATGATTTCCGAGCCTGTTCGCGAGCGTAATTTTTGGATGGGTTTTGCCTTGGATATTGCTTTGCAAATGATTCTGTCGGTATTGGCAATGATCCCAATCACATGGTTCTCACGTCGTCGCGAATTTGGTGCTGATGCTTATGCCGCAGATGCTGTAGGTGCTGATGCGATGATTTCAGCACTGCGTAAAATTGAGTATCTAAGCAACCAATCCGAGGCATATATCAATGCTCCCCAAGAAGATACGGAGCTAGCGACTATGAAAATTTATGCTGCTCATAGTAAGTTAACAGGATTATTTGCTACACATCCGCCTATTGAAGCACGCGTTGCAGCACTACAAGCTCGCAGGTAACGCGTACCTATAAAACATCACTCAACATTTTAAAAAACTAACTCCGATTCTTACGTGATGTATCATTATGGTAGTCGGCGAGATTTTTTCGCCTAAGGGGGATTTATTACATCTAGTTGCAACAATAGCACCATGATATTGTTGCAGTCGTTAATTACACGCAAGTGTAGTGACAACATTTGAGAGGAGGATATAATCCAATGAAAAAATTATTTCTAGTTGCAGCTATTGCTTCTGTTGGCATGACATCTGTGGCTACATACGCAAATGCTGGTGAGTTCAATACAAAAAAATGCAAGGCTTGCCATGCGATTGACAAGAAAAAGGTTGGCCCTGCATGGAAAGACGTCGTTGCCGCATATGGCGATGAAGCCACTTTGGCAGGCGTCTTTAAATCTGGTTTTGCTGTAGCTGATCGTAAGGTCGTTGCTGCTAACTCAAAGTGGAAAGGCAAAGCAGGCATGATGACAGGTCAGTATAAGAAACTGATTAAGAAGAACCCTGAGGGAGCTGCACACGCACTTTTCGAAACTGTTAAAAACGGTAAATTCGGTAAATACTAGGATTTATTCAGCTTGATGTTCATCAAGGGCGGCCATTGGCCGCCCTTTTTTTGTCCTACATTACTGACAGCCCCAGCCTGAAACAGGGGCAAGACGGTATCTAACCTCTATTTAGATTCATCAAGTTGACATATATCAAATGCCTTCAGACTTTTATGCTAATTTTAGAATAGCATACGTCATGATATCTTGGTTTACAGAAACAAATGCCCTGTTTTTACCCAAATAATGGTTTCTTCTTCAACAAAGGGAAAATGTTTACTCAAGTGCGGACTGCGTAACCATGAGCCAGCAGGATATTTTCCATACTCATCTTGAAATTGCCCCGAAAGAACAAAAATCTCTTCGCCGCCAAAATGACTGTGCGGGAGAAAGCGCTCGCCCTTTGGCCACTTCACCAGTGCTACATGCTCATGCTCGAACTCATGCAGCGACATCACTTGCAAGCCACCATAACCTTGCAACCACAGACTCGTATGGGTGTTTACATGCACAGATGCAAAATCTCTGGGGTCGAATTGATTCAGTTTTACAAAAATAGTACAGCCTGGCTTACTAAATGGCGCATGCGTGCTGCCGGGTGGGTTGCGAATGTATGTTCCTGCGGGGTAATCGCCAGATGCATCGGAGAATACACCATCAAGCACGAAGATTTCTTCACCCAAAGGATGCGCGTGCGGCGAAAATGAAGACCCTGCTTCATATTTTACAACACTACTGGTATGCCCTGATTCTTTGGCTTCGCGCTCCAAAGCTTTGCGCCATATACCTTCTTTAGGGCTTGCCACCCAATCTAGTTGATTGGTATCAAGCACCAGACGTTTTGCCAAATCTAAATTGAACAATTTTACCAAACCCCTATTTTTTATTTAATTGCGACCAAAACAGGGGCAGGCTTTTATAATTTGATATTGTACTTAGAGACAGCATACTTATTAAGTAGTGCACAGCCTCAAAATAGCTTAAATATAGCTCAACCAGTCCTCATGCTCAGGGCAACGACCATGCACCACATCAAAATACTTGCTTTGCAATTGTTTGGTGATGGAGCCACGTGTGCCCGTGCCAATACTACGCCCATCAAGCTCACGAATCGGTGTCACTTCTGCGGCAGTACCTGTAAAAAATGCTTCATCCGCCGTATACACTTCATCACGGGTGATGCGTTTTTCTTTCACTGTGAAACCAGCCTCTTCAGCCAACTGCATCACTGTTGCACGGGTAATGCCATCCAATGCGCTGGTCAATTCAGGCGTATAAATCACACCATCTCTCACCATAAAGAAATTCTCGCCTGAGCCTTCGCACACAAAACCATCCACATCGAGAAACAATGCTTCATCATAACCATCACGAATAGCATCAGACAATGCCAACATGGAACTGATATAATTGCCATTCGCCTTGGCTTTACACATGGCAATATTGACATGATGACGGGTAAATGATGTGGTGCGAATGCGGATGCCATTGTTAATGCCATCATCACCCATGTATGCACCCCATTTCCAAGCGGCAACAATGGCGTGTGTTTTTAAATTATCGGCACGCAAGCCCATGCCTTCGGAGCCGTAAAACACCATCGGACGCAGATAGGCTGAATCTAAATCGTTATCTTTTACTGATGCCAGTTGCGCAGCATTCAGCTCTTCTTTGCTAAATGGCATGGGCATATTCATGATTTTTGCCGAACGAAACAAGCGATCCGTATGTGCTTCCAAACGGAAAATCGCAGTGCCTTTTTCAGCATGATAAGCGCGCACACCTTCAAAAACACCCATACCATAGTGCAATGTATGTGTAAGCACATGCACCTTAGCATCACGCCACGGTACCATTTCACCGTCAAACCAAATTACACCATCCATATCCGCAAAATTCATCGTTATATCCTTATTATCCACATCAAAATGTTCTGAGCATACTGCCTATTATTATAATTTACGCCTTAGATGCAATATTCACCGCCAACAAAGCCTCTTTTGAAGGCTTACAAGGAACAGGAATTTTCACCCGATGTCCACTACCGGGAGCTACATTTGTTGGTATATTTTTACGTGCATCAATCATGCTAGAAACAATAAATTCAACATTGCCTGTCGGCTCAATCAATTCAACCGCATCGCCAACCGAAACTTTGTTTTTTACATCAAACTCTGCCAAGCCCGAAGCTTCGTCATAGCCAATCAATTCGCCCACAAAGCGCTGATTAAAAAGTAATGATGCGCCCTGCTCATAGTTTTGGTGCGCGGCAGTATGCCTACGTTGATAAAAACCATCGGTATAACCACGGTTTGCCAAAGAATCGAGTTTACGCATCAAGCTCCAATCAAAATCTTTGCCTGCAACGGCATCATTGATGGCTCGTTTATACAATTGCGTGGTGCGCCCAACATAATAATGGGATTTGGTGCGCCCTTCAATTTTGAGTGAGTCTACACCGATTTTTACCAAGCGTTCCACATGTTCAATCGCCCTTAAATCACGCGAGTTCATGATGTATGTACCATGTTCATCTTCCATCACTGGCATCAAATCACCCTGACGATTTTCTTCTTCAAGCAGATATATGTTATCGGCTTCAGGATGACGTTCCAAACCGCCACAACTTGAAAGTGATTCTGAAAAAGGCTGCGGATTCATCACTTCTTGCATGGTTGTTGCATCAAGTACATCACCGCTGACATCTTCTTTACCTTCCTGCATGCCATATTTCCAGCGACAAGCATTGGTACACGTTCCTTGATTTGCATCACGATGATTAAAATAACCTGACAGCAAGCAACGACCCGAATACGCAATGCATAATGCCCCATGCACAAACACTTCCAACTCCATATCAGGGCATTGTTGGCGAATTTCTTCCACCTCATCCAAAGAGATTTCACGCGATAAAATAATGCGCGAAATACCCACAGATTGCCAAAACTTCACAGCTGCATAGTTCATCGTATTGGCTTGCACTGATAAATGCACAGGGATTTCTGGCCAACGCTCACGCACCATCATAATTAAGCCTGGGTCAGCCATAATCAAGGCATCTGGTTTCATATCAATTACTGGCTGCATATGTTCGAGATAACGTTTTAATTTATTATTATGTGGCAATAAATTACTCGCTACAAAAAACTTACGCCCCAACGCATGGGCTTCATCAATACCTGTTTTTAGATTTTCTAATTGAAAATCATTGTTGCGCACCCGCAAAGAATAACGCGGTTGCCCTGCATACACCGCATCCGCGCCATAAGCGAAGGCATAACGCATATTTTTAATCGTTCCAGCGGGTGCAAGCAATTCGATGGACATCTTACTTCTCCAAAGCCTGCTCTAAATGGGCAACTCGCACAGGTGCTGGCGGATGTGAATCATGCCATGCTGAATATAGAGAATCAGGCGTAAGCGTTGCAGCATTATCATCATACATCTTGACCAATGCAGAAATTAAATCCTCAGCATTGGCATGTTCTTTAGCATAATCATCGGCTTCAAACTCGTGTTTTCGCGAATACACGCTCATCAATGGTGATAGCGCAAAGGTAAATACAGGCATTGCCAACATAAACAAAATCAACAACATATAATCCGATGGCTGCGATACACCCAATCCCGCATAAAACCAGCTCTGCTCTGCCAACCAGCCCAAGATTGCAAAACCCGCTAATGACATCGAAAACATCAAAACCATACGCTTTTTAATATGATTGCGTTTAAAGTGACCTAGCTCATGCGCCAATACAGCCAACGTTTCATTGATACTTAGCTGCTCTAACAGAGTATCAAAAAATACAATGCGTTTGGATTTGCCAAAACCTGAGAAATACGCATTTCCATGACTCGAACGCTTCGAGCCATCCATCTTAAACAAACCATTACTCTCAAATCCGCACTTATTCAGAAGCCCTTCAATGGCAGTTTTCAATTCACCATCTTCCATCGGTTCGAATTTATTAAATAGCGGTGCAATAAAAGTGGGGTATGCCCACATCATCAAAATGGAGAAGCCCGTCCAAACAGCCCAAGCCCATAACCACCACATCTCACCTGCCGATTGCATCAGCCATAACACCACCCAGATCAAGGGTGCCCCGATAGCTATCATCAACAACCCCTGTTTCAACATGTCAGCAAAGTACAAACTCAAGGTCATTTTATTAAAACCAAAACTTTGCTCAACTTTAAATGTTGAATATAGTGAAAAAGGCAACTCCAGAAGCGAGCCAATCATCGAAAAAACAAGAAGTAATACCACGCCTGTCGTGAGAGGTGACCATTGCCATGCCCGCAACCATTGATCCAATATATCCAAGCCGCCACCAAGCGTCCAAAGCAATAAAAGCCCCAAGCCATACAAGCCACTCCATGTAGCAAGCTTCATTTTAGCCATGGTATAATCGGCAGCCTTTTGATGCGACTCAAGTGAAATCGCATCGGAAAAGCGTTCTGGAACCTCCCCACGATGGGTCAAAACCGAGCGTATATGGCGTTGGTCTAAATAAAAATCAATCGCTGTAGAAAGCAATAAAATGGCAAGAAAAATCCACGTAAACATTAACATGCCGCGTATAGTGCCATTGCCCTAGCAGAACTCAAAATACGATGACTTATATCATCATGTTTTGCCCTTAGTCACTACCAAAGATACTCGCACTTTCTTTTGAAAGCGTCGCTTTTATCCCCGCTTTTGTGCAAGACAATGTGACCACCGTAAAATCCATCGGAAATGAGACTTCCTTGCTTAAATCCAATGTTCCACTCAATGAACTCACGCCATCGGCAACAATATTATATGGAATTTTACTGCAATCCCCTGACCCTTTCACCACCAAACGCACCATTTTACTATCACTGGCAATCACCCCCGGTGTGCCGTGATCAATCATATAACTATACGTCGTCGCCGAAGCGCTCATTGCACCTAAAAACATCAACGGTAACAACAATATCAATAACCTTTGCATGTTTATCTCCTTTTTATTGTAACTATTCAGCATGGTAAAGTAACTGTTCAGATTGCAGCAATCAAACACCCAAAAGCCTGTAATACAAGACCTCAAAAGATAATTTGTTACAATGCGCCATGAGTTCTTCGCATTCGCCCTCAAACAAGCCGATTTTCTCCTACCCAAAATATTGGGCGGAGTGTTTTGGCATTGCCCCACAGTTGCCGATGAACCGAGCTGAAATGGAAGCATTGGGCTGGGACAGTTGCGATATTATTTTAGTCACTGGCGATGCTTATGTCGATTTGCCCAGCTTTGGCATGGCGGTGATTGGGCGAGTTCTGGAAGCTCAAGGGTTTCGTGTGGGTATTATCTCACAACCTGATTGGAAGTCAGCTCATGCATTTCGTTCTCTCGGTAAACCTAATTTATTTTGGGGTGTAACCGCAGGCAATATGGATTCCATGGTGAACCGTTACACATCCGAGCGTCGTATTCGCTCTGATGATGCCTATACCCCAGGTGACATTGGCGGAAAACGTCCTGATCGTGCTGTGACTGTGTATGCCCAACGTTGTCGTGAAGCATTTAAAGGTGTTCCAGTCATTATTGGTGGTATTGAAGCGAGTTTGCGCCGTATTGCTCATTATGATTATTGGTCAGATAAGGTTCGCCGCTCCGTGTTAATGGACTCCAAAGCTGATATGTTGATTTATGGTAATGGCGAGCGACAAATCATTGAAGTTGCACACCGCTTGGCAAATGGTGAATCCATCAAAGATATGCAACATATTCGTGGCACGGCAGTAATGGTAAAAGGCGTGCCTGATGGCTGGTTGGAAAAAGTCTCGACAGAGATTGATACACCTGGTGCATTGATAGAGCATAAAAATCCTTATGCTATGACTGACCAAAAGGGTCATTGTGCTGAAAAAGAAAATCATCGCGAGCGTGAGAAAGTAAAACCCATTTCTATTTTAGACATCTCAAAGAAACGTGACAAAACAGTGATTCGTTTGCCATCCTATGAAGCTGTTGCTAATGATGAGGTGCTATACGCGCATGCTTCTCGTTTGTTACATTTGGAAACCAATCCAGGCAATGCAAGAGCGCTGATTCAACAACATGGCTCGCGTGAAGTATGGATCAATCCGCCACCGATTCCGCTCACCACACAAGAGCTGGATGCTGTATTTGATTTGCCTTATTCACGCCTGCCCTATGTCGGCTATGGTGATATTCAAGCCAAAGAAACACGTATTCCTGCCTATGAAATGATTAAAACATCGGTGAATATTATGCGCGGTTGTTTTGGTGGCTGCACCTTTTGCTCCATCACCGAACATGAAGGGCGCATCATTCAAAGTCGTTCACAAACTTCAATTTTACGTGAAATTGAAGAAATTCGTGAGAAAACACCAAAGTTCACAGGCAACATCTCCGATTTAGGCGGTCCAACAGCAAATATGTACCGCTTAAAATGCAAATCTGCCGAAATCGAAGGCGCATGCCGTAAACCTTCCTGTGTCTTCCCAGATATATGCTCTAATCTGAATACAAACCATGACCCATTAATTCAATTATACCGCAAAGCTCGCAACTTAAAGGGCATCAAACGTGTGTTTATTGCATCAGGATTACGCTATGACTTAGCAGTGAAGTCACCCGCTTATATCAAAGAGCTGGTCACCCATCATGTCGGCGGATATTTAAAAATAGCTCCAGAACATACCGAAAATGCGCCCCTTGATAAGATGATGAAGCCAGGCATTGGAAGCTACGATGCCTTCAAAAAACTATTCGAAAAATTTTCCAAAGAAGCTGGTAAAAAACAATATCTTATTCCCTATTTCATCGCTGCTCATCCAGGCACCACCGATGAAGATATGCTCAACCTTGCCTTGTGGTTGAAGAAAAATAATTACAAAGCCGATCAAGTACAGGCATTTTTACCATCACCCATGTCTACAGCATCAGCGATGTATCGTTCAGGTCGAAATCCTTTGAAAAAGATTAGTCGTACACAGGCCAAGTATACAGAACAAGTGTTTATACCACGGCGTAAAAAACAGAGAGACTTACATAAAGCTTTTCTGCGTTATCATGACCCTAAAAACTGGGCTATCTTGCGCACCGCTTTAAAAGACATGGGGCGAACTGATTTAATCGGCAATGCTGAACATCAACTTGTTCCAAGTGGGAATAAGACGCAAACACAAACAAAACAAGGGCAAAGCTTTCGCACCCAACATGTGCGTCGTAAACCTTATACCAAACAACGTAAACGCCGCCCATAAAAAAAGGGGCTTCCTTTTTAAGACGGGACAAAACATTGAGTCGTAAATTTATAGTAAATAAGTCGTCATTCCCGCCTTCGCGGGAATGACGTGTATTTTATATTCTCCGTCTTAAAATAGAAACCAAAAAAGGGCTGTGATTACTCACAGCCCTTTTAATCTTAGCCCAACAACTTAATTATTTAATGCGTAATTCCACGCGACGGTTTTTTGCACGACCTTGCACAGTTGCATTATCTGCACGTGGTTGTGTTTCACCATAACCTTTAGAGCTTAGGCGAGATGCTGCCACACCATGCGCTACCAAATAATCCATCACACTTGCTGCACGACGGTTAGATAAATCAAGATTGTATGATGCTTTACCTCGACTATCGGTATGTGCCGCAACTTCAACATTGATGTTAGGACGTTTTTGCAATGTTTTCACAGCACGATCCAATGTTGCAGTTGATGATGCTGTCAAATCAGCTTTATTTGTTTCAAAGAATACACCTTCCAACGTGATTACTTCAGGAGCTGGTTTTTTACAGCCTTTTTTTGCTTTTGCATATGCTTTTTTAGCATTGCTTAATGCCGATGATATCAAATCATCATTTTCAGATGCAGGGTTTGCAGAACCTTCATCAAGTTCATGCGCAGCATGGTACATGCCCGCCACAGCCTTGGCTTGCAATGCTGGCGCACACTTTTCAGCACCGGCATCTTTGGCTTTTTGAATCATCGCACGAACGTCATCCAATGGACTGACTTGTGTTGATGCAATATGTCCAGAACATGCGGTAATAGACGCACATGCAGCTAATAATACAATCCGTTTCATTTTGAACCCCCAGCTTGCGCAGCATTCTCTTCTGCTTTTGCCATAAATGCCCGCGCAACACTTATATCATGTTGTGATTTTTCTTCCATCGCAACATCTGCAAGTTCACGTGCCAAATGTGCATGGTAACTATTGTTACCTTTCAATTGTGTAGCCAGAGCATCCGCTCGGTCATCCACACTATCCATCCAAGATGCAGCTGATGCCGTGCCGACACTCATCAACAGGGCAATAGCCAATAAACTAAATCTTTTCATACTTTCTCCCTTATTTAACTTAGCATCCTACTAATGTAAGACGCCTTCTTTTGCCAAGGTGAACACAGGAATATCCGCGTTGAAACGCTTCCCATCTTCACCCAACATTTGATAGCTCCCCTGCATACAACCCAAAGGGGTGCCCAAAACACAAAAACTACTGTACGCATGTTCAGCACCAGGCTTAATCATCGGCTGCTCACCAATCACACCATCACCTTGCACTTCCTCTACCTTAGCATTGGCATCAGTAATGAGCCAATGCCGCTGCATCAAACGCGCACTTTTACTACCAATATTACGGATGGTAATATGATAGGCAAATACATACTGCGATGCTTCGGGAGCTGAATGCTCACCCATATACTCAGGCAACACCGTTACCTCAAATTGATAGGAAACCGTCATGCAGTCACTTCCAATTTTAAGAATCGACGTTTGCCACATTTAATCAAATACGAGCCTACTGTCAGTGAAAAATCTTTATCACTCACTTTCTCACCATCCACAGACACCGCACCTTGTTTTACCAAACGCATACCTTCGCCGTTGGATTGGGTAAGCCCTGCTTCACTCAATGCTTTCACCAACCACAAACTGCCATCTTGCGAAGCAATACTGGCTTCTGGAATATCATCAGGCACTTCTTTCTTAGCAAACTGCTTTTCAAAGCCTTCTCGCGCTGCTTTGCCTGCATCATTACCATGAAAGCGCACCACAATACGCGCTGCCAATTGTTTTTTGGCTTCCATCGGATGCATAGCTTTTATCTCATCCAAATTTACATCTGTCAGCAACTCATAATAACGCAACATCAAATCATCAGATGCTGACATAATTTTACCAAACTGATCACTTGGCGCGTCTTCAATGCCGACATAATTATTGAGCGACTTGGACATTTTATTCACACCATCCAAACCTTCCAGCAATGGCATGGTCATAATAATTTGTGGCATTTTCTTATGCGATTCCTGCAACTGTCTGCCCATCAAAAGGTTAAACTTTTGATCATTACCACCAAGCTCAATATCAGCATCTAATGCCACCGAATCAAAGCCTTGCACCAAAGGATATAAAAATTCATGAATAGCGATGGACTGACCACCCTTATAACGTTTCTCAAAATCATCACGCTCTAGCATACGTGCTACTGTCGCTTTGCCTGCCAAGGCAATCATTTCAGCCGCAGACATCTTTCCAAACCATTCCGAATTAAAACGCACTTCAGTTTTATCCACATCAAGCACCTTAAACACTTGCTGTTTGTAGGTTTCAGCATTGGCAAGCACATCTTCTTTGGTTAATGGGGGGCGTGTTTCATTCTTGCCTGTCGGGTCTCCAATCATACCCGTAAAATCACCAATCAAAAACACCACTTGATGCCCACATTGTTGAAATTGACGTAGTTTTTCGAGCAGTACCGTGTGCCCCAAATGCAAGTCAGGTGCTGTCGGATCAAAACCAGCCTTGATACGCAATGGACGATTCTCTTTTTCTGCCAATTTAAGCTTGGCTTCTAAGCCTCCTTTAGGAAGAATTTCCAATGTTCCACGAGATAATAATGCAAGTTGTTGTTGAATATTCATGCCCAAACCTTATCGAAATTGGAAACGGGATGATATAGTTATCAGTAAAAAAAACTTCGTGACTTATATCACCTACCTACATACGCAGCTCCATGGCTTAAAATATTTTAAGCATTTAAGCCTTTCGTAAACCCTCTAAGTACAAAGATAAGTGCTCAGCACAGCCTTGTAGCATCTCAAGACAACGCGCCAATCTTTGGGTTTGTTTACCCATGCTTATAGCCCCTTCAATTGAGGCTATAAGAAACATTGCTGTGTTTTCAGCATCTACATCAGAGCGAACCACACCCTCATCAATGCCATCCAACAACACCCCTGCAATGCCCGACTGCCAACGACTAAAGATACGATTGCATCGAGTCCGAATGCCTTCATCCAAGGGCGACATTTCCTGCGCAAAATGATTAAGAGGGCAGCCCAATAATAAGCCATTACGCCCTAGCTGATCTGTCATACGTTTTACTGAACTACGCAACATCATTTGCAGCGCTACAATTGGATCATCGCGCGAATCAAGTGGTATAAGCCATATTTCAACAATCATCGGCTCTACAATTTCATCCAAGACTGCATATGCCAACGCCAGTTTACTCGGGTAATGATGAAACAACGCGCCTTTGGTCATACCGGTACGTAACAATATTTGTGAAATACTTGTGCCCTGAAAGCCATGCTTGTGCATTTCTTCAAAAGCTGCTTCTAATAAAGCTTGCTTTGTTGCTTTCGGATTACGCGTACGCTTATTCATACCGCTTAGTATGTAACAGTGCTTTATTTGGTCAAGAGGAATAACATCTCAATGAAACGAACAGTCAATTTATTCGCTATCTAGCATATCATGAACAGCATGGCTCAAAGCTTCGATACTAAATGGCTTGCCCAATGTTGATGTTTTTTCAGCATCTAATGTAGCGTTATCCACACCCGTACTATCATAACCAGTAATAAATATTACGGGCAAATCGGGATTTAGTTTGCGCATTTCTTTAGCTGCGGCATGACCATCCATCTTAGGCATCACAATGTCTGTTACAACCAACACAATGTCATCCATATGCTTCTGAAACACCTGAACCCCATCTTTGCCATCTTCGGCCGTTATCACACTGTAGCCCAGACTCAAAAGCCCCTGCATTAATGTTGTCCGCACAATATCTTCATCATCGACAACCAGTATTTTTCCCTGCACCTTACTTGAGATAGCCTCTAACTGCACTGTTGTTTCTGTCTGCTGGGGCATACTGGTTAATGGCAAGCATATTTCGAATTTCGTGCCATGCCCTGCAACACTACTTACATTGATAACACCGCCATGTTCCTCAATCATTGCTTTTGCAGTAGAAAGACCTAAGCCCGTCCCTTCTCCTGTTTTTTTCGTGGTGAAAAAGGGGTCAAAAATATATTCCAAATCATGCTCATTGATACCCATACCCGTATCTTCAATCACAATCTGAGCAACTTCTGCGCTACATACAGAGCATGTTTCACGTAGCGAACAGCTCTCCCATGGTTTTGCTTTAACACTTACTAAAATATTCTTTGATTCAGATGCTTCTACAGCATCACGAGCGTTATTGATGAAATTAATCACAACTTGTTGAATTTCAACAGAGTCACAGTAAACCATCAGACCCTCACCTATAAAGTCAGTTGTAATCTCAATATCCTCAGGAGCTCCTAATCGCGCTGTTTTTACAGCCTCTTCAAGCAAAGGCACAATGGCTGTTTTCTTTTTATCAACAAGACTTTCACGAGCAAAGGTAAGCAGCTGTTTTACAATTGATGATGCATCCTTGGCACACATTTTTATGGTCTTTAGATGTTTGATTGCTTGGGCATCAACTGCATGTCGTTCTGCAAGATATACTGAGCCAAGAATACCTGCCAACTGATTATT
>CAJXLC010000039.1 GCA_913055645.1 uncultured Pseudomonadota bacterium
CCTTATAGCATGCTACGCAGGATCTTTCGAGAAAATTTCCTAGCCTAACCTTTTCAGCTTCACTAGAAACTCACACGCCTTTAAACCGATGTCTGTTCCCACAACACACGCTGATCCAATGCACGTGCTAAGGTGTACTCATCCAAATATTCCAATTCTCCACCCTCAGGAACACCACGCGCAATACGCGATACTTTCACATCGCTGGTGCTATAACGGCGTGCAATAAAATGCGCTGTTGCTTCGCCATCTACGGTTGCGCTGGTAGCTAAAATAAGCTCTTGAATCACACCCGATTCAACACGTTTATCCAATGCAGCAAAGTTTAATTGCTCTGCCCCCATGCCATCCACAGGACTCAAACGCCCGTGTAATACATGGTAATGCCCTGAAAAGCCTTGCCCGCGTTCTAACATTAATACATCCACAGGGTGTTCAACCACGCAGACCACTGATCCATCACGGCGCACTTGATCACATACCGTACAATGTTGATGCTCGGCAAAGCTTCCGCAGCGCGAGCAAAAGCCCATCGCTTGATGTAGTCCAGCCAACGTTCCCGCAAGCTGCTTCACTTCTTCTTCAGGTTTGGACAATAAATTCAAACTTAAGCGCATGGCTGTTTTAGGACCAATACCTGGCAAGCCGCTTAATTGCTCAACCAATTGCGCCAATGGCAAGGGCATGCCGGGGAAATGATGCATCAAAGCGAAAACCCTGGTGGCAATGGCAAACCAGCCATCAGTTTCTGTTGCTCTTCTTTGGATTTCTCTTCGACAGTTTGAATCGCAGCATTCACAGCTGCCGCCACCAAATCTTCAATCAATGACTTATCTTTTTCTTCCCATAACGCATCTTCAATCACAACAGATTTAACCAGCCTATCACCCGACATCACCACCTTCACCATGCCGCCGCCGGATTCACCACTGACTTCAATTTTTGCCAGTTTCTCCTGCAAGTCTTTCATGTTTGATTGCATTTCTTGGGCTTTTTTCATCATTTTGCCAATGTTCATCATCTCTCATTCACTCCGCTTTCTTTCGTCGCAGGCTGTACATCCAACAAACGACAATCCATCTTTTGCTTCAATAGTTGCACGGCTGGATCTTGTTCAGCTTGCTGCCATAGTTGTTTTTTTTCTTCCTCAGCATGGCGCGCACGCGCTGTAGAAATCGTTTCCACATGACCATCTTGTGATTTATTTTCCCACAACACCTCACGCCCCAACCATGTTTCAAAGGCTGTGCGCTCCTGTTCCACAATGGCTCGCTGCTGATGTGTATCCAGAGCTAGGCGCACTTGTGTTGTCTTGTATTCAGCGCAAATCACATGTTCCAACATCGCAGTTACACCAGGTCGTATGTTGCTATATGCTTCAACCGCATCTTCCCAACGTTCATAGTATGCTGGGTTTGCTTCCACCATATCTTCCATGGCTTTCATAGGTTCGGCAGGTATCACCTCATCCGCGGCAGGCTCAATATGAAGGTTCGCCACCTCAGCCTGTTGCTTTGCTGCACCATCGTCTTTTGTCACAGCTTTATCGCCTATAGAAGCATCTTTTTGCACGGGTTTATGGCGCGCTAAAGTCTCCCCACCTTCAATCAGCACACTCAAATGACACAAACGCATGACAATCATTTCCACGCCACGTTGCTCATCCACCAAGCCCAAGTCACGAAGCCCATGAATCAACACCTGATAACGCAAATCAAGCTCTTGCGAAGACCAATATTTCACTGCTTGCGCAAGCCATTGCTGCGCTTGCTCCGATGGCACATCGGCAATCAGATTTTCACCCACCTGCATACATGCGACTTGATGCCACAGTTCAGACAATGAAAGCAACAACGCTCGTGGCGCACTTCCCTGAATGGAAGCCTGTCGCACCACAGACACTGCCGCTGCCGCATCACCTGTCGCAATCGCATCCGATAAACCCTGCACGACTTCGGGCCCAATCATGCCCAATGCCTGTCGCACATCTTCCGCTACGATTGTTTCGCGTGCATACGCCAATACTCGCTCGGTCAACGATAATGCATCCCGCACACTACCATCCGCAGCTCGGGCAATGGTTAAGAGGGCCTCTGACTCTGCTTCAATTGATTCTTGCGTTAGCACGTGTCCCAAATAGTCCGCCACCTCTTGCACACCCAAACGCCGCAAATCAAAACGCTGGCAACGTGAACGCACAGTCACTGGCAATTTTTCCGATTCCGTTGTGGCTAAGATAAACAACACTTGTGCTGGCGGCTCTTCAAGGGTTTTCAACAGCGCGTTAAAGGCTGATTTAGAAAGCATATGTGCTTCATCAATAATATAAACTTTATAGGATAAACTCACTGGAGGATAACGCACGCCATCTAGAATCTCGCGCATATCATCCACACCCGTATGACTGGCAGCATCCATTTCTTGCACATCCAAGTGGCTTCCTGCCGCAATAGCCACACACGCTTCACACTTGCCACATGATTCGCCATCATTCTGATTGGCACAATTCACTGACATTGCCATCAACCGCGCAATGGTCGTCTTGCCGACACCACGAATACCTGTCAACAAATAGGCATGCGCTAAACTATTTGAACTTAAAGCATTTTTAAGGGTGCGAACCACCACATCCTGACCGACAAGGTCAGCAAAACATTGTGGTCGCCAGCGTCGCGCCAATACCAAATAAGACATGCGAAAATCTTACAACAAGCGCATGTAAAAAGCATCTTGAAAAAATATTAGAAGGTGTAACAGGATGAGCTTATACCTGACGAACTGGGATTCCTTGCTCGGCTAAGTAAGCCTTGGCTTCTGCGATGGTAAATGTGCCAAAATGAAAAATTGAGGCAGCAAGCACTGCATCTGCTTTTCCATCACGTAAGCCTTCTGCCAAATGCTCTAGTGTGCCAACACCACCTGATGCCACAACATTGGCTGAAATTGCGTCCGAAACAGCATGTGTGAGTGGAATATCATAACCCTCTTTGGTGCCATCAGCATCCATGCTGGTCAAAAGAATCTCACCAGCTCCATAATCTGACATACGCTTTGCCCATTCTACAGCATTGATACCAGTCGGTTTACGCCCACCATGGGTAAAACATTCCCAATGATTCCCTACATTCTTTGCATCCACTGCCACAACAATGGTTGAAGAGCCAAATCTCTCCGCAGCTTCTTTGACCAGTTCAGGATTAAAAATCGCTGCTGTATTAATCGAAATTTTATCCGCTCCAGCATGCAATAAACCTTCAATATCTTTTAATGCCTTCACACCACCACCCACTGTGAGCGGCATAAACACATGCTCAGCAACTTCTGTGACCATATGATATAACGTATCACGACTTTCATGACTGGCACGAATATCTAAAAAGGTTAGTTCATCTGCGCCTTGCTCATCATATTTAATGGCGGCTTCCACAGGGTCACCCGCATCAATAATATCAACAAATTGCACACCCTTGACCACACGACCATGGGCAACATCAAGACAAGGAATAATTCGTTTAGATAACATATTATTTTAACAGCTTTATAGCTTGTTCGAAATCAATAGTCTTTTCATAAATTGCGCGACCCGTAATGGCACCACAAATACCATCATCAACATGCTTGGCACAATCGGTAACATCATCCATTTTAGCCACGCCACCTGAAACAATCACAGGAATCGATACCGCTTTCGCCAAATTGACTGTTTCTTCGATATTCGGACCCGACAACATACCATCGCGCGCAATATCGGTATAAATAATGGCGGCAACACCATCATCTTCAAATTGTTTCGCCAAATCTACCGCATTCACATTGGTCACATCATCCCAGCCATGCACTGCCACCATGCCTGCTTTGGCATCAATGCCAACACACACTTGATTAGGAAATTCTCGGCAAGCATCACTCACTAGCTGTGGGTTTGAAATAGCAATCGAGCCCAAGATAACACGTTCCACACCCAGCTTTAACATACCTTCAACCATAGACAAATCACGCAAACCACCGCCCAATTGCACAGGAATATTCATCACATCACAAATCGCACGAATCGCTTCCTGATTGGCAGGTTTACCTGCAAATGCACCATCCAAATCCACCACATGCAGACGTTTCGCACCTAAAGACTGCCAATATGCGCCCATTTCGGCAGGGTTATCCCCATAATCAGTAGCATCATCCATACGACCTTGTTTAAGGCGCACACAATGACCACCTTTAAGGTCAATCGCAGGAATCAGCTCAAAAGTATTGCTCGTTTTATTCATGAAGGGTTCCAATTTACAAAGGACTCAAGCATCGCTAAGCCCGCTTTTTGTGATTTTTCAGGGTGAAATTGTACTGCAACAATATTGTCTCGCCCAATAGCGCAAGCAAATGGATAATCACCATACGATGAGGCAGCCAACATGTGCTCTGGGTTCTCTGGCGTGCAATAGTATGAATGCACATAATATACTTGCTGATTTTGCAATGGTGCAAGCACGGGATGAATCGGCTTACCTGCGGCAAAAGCCACATCATTCCAACCCATATGTGGAATTTTAAAGCCGCGTTCAGGATGTGATTCAGGAAAGTGTTTAACCGCACCGGGAATAATATTTAAACCCTGATACAAACCAAATTCGTGCGATGCTGTCATCAACGCCTGCATACCCAAACAAATGCCCAAAAATGGCATGCCTTGTTTGAGTTGTTCTGTAATTGCTGTATCCAAGCCTGTTTCTTTCAATGCCGTCATACAATCACGAAATGCGCCCACTCCAGGCAGCACCACACGTTCATAACCCTTTAAAGCATCAGCATCTTTGACCAAATCAACATCTGTACCCACTTTTTCCAATGCCTTGGCAACTGAGTGTAAATTTCCCATGCCATAATCAATCAGAGCAAGCTTTGACATGGGTTATAGAGAACCTTTGGTGGATGGAATACCGGTTTGACGTTTATCAAACTCAAGTGCCATGCGCAAAGCGCGACCGAATGCTTTGAACACAGTTTCAATGATATGATGGTTGTTGTCGCCGCGCAGGCAATCAATATGCATGGTAACACGACCATGATTACTCACTGCTTGAAAGAACTCTTTGAATAAATCGATATCAAAACCACCCACTTTCTCTTTCGGAAAGTCGATATTGTACTCCAATCCAGGACGACCTGAGAAATCCAAAACTACACGCGATAATGCCTCATCAAGCGGCACATAAGCATGTCCATAACGTACAATACCTGATTTATCACCCACTGCTTCACGCAAGGCTTCGCCCAAACAAATACCAATATCTTCCACCGTATGATGATCATCAATTTCACGATCACCCTTGGCATGAACCGTTAAATCAATCAATCCGTGACGGGATATTTGTTCCAGCATGTGATCCAAAAATGCAATTGATGAGTTTAATTCAGATTTTCCACTACCATCCAAATCAAGACTTAACGTGATGGATGTCTCTTTGGTACTACGTTCAATCTTGGATGCTCGTTTTACATTAGAACTCATGACATGATCTCCCGAAGTGCTGCAAGCACCGCATTATTTTCATCTTTGCTGCCAACTGTAACACGTAAACACTGGCTCAATAAGCCACCCTGTGCATGCATATTTTTAATAAGAATACCGCGCTCTTTCAAAGCTTGGAATACACCATCTGCATCCTGCACACGCATTAAAATAAAGTTCGCCTGTGAAGGGAATACTTCAATCCCTTGCAGAGCCATCAAAGATGCAGTCATACGATTGCGCTCAAAACAAATATCACGCGCCTGTTTTTTAAATACATCACTATGCTTCAAAAAGAAGCGCGCTGAAGCCTGCGTCAGACTATTGATATTATATGGCATGCGCACCTTGTTCAAATCCGCAATCACATCAGCATCACCCAACACATAACCCAAACGCAAACCAGCCCAACCAAGCTTAGAAAACGTACGCAACACCATCACATTCGGTGCAATCAAATGCGTATGTGTGCGCTCTGCAAATGGAGCGTATGCCTCATCAATCACCACAAGCCCTCGAAACCCCTTGGTTATTTTCTCAATCGTTTCCTGCGGCCAAAGGTTACCAGTTGGATTATTCGGGCAGGCCAAAAATGCCACCACTGCTTTTTCACGTGCACAAACTTGCAAGAATTGATCCGCATCCAATGAAAAATCTTTAGCAAGCGGAATACTTGCTACCGAACGATTTAACCACCGTGAAATCAAGTCATACATAACAAATGTCGGAGCTGGCGTTACACAAACTCCAGGGTCATTGGCAAGCAATAACATTTGAATAATCTCATCCGAGCCGTTACCCAGCAATACTTGCTCAGGCTTCAAGCCTTCTTGCTCAGCAATTTGCTCACGTAACTCACGCATATCCGCATCGGGATAACGGTTGATCTCAACCTGTGCCAATTCTTTCACCCAAGCTTCACGCAAATCATCAGGCAAAGGGAATGGATTTTCCATAGCATCAAGCTTTATCAAACCCGACGAATCAGGCACATGGTAAGCGGCTAATGCTTTAATATCTTTTCGAATCATTGAACATCCTTCAAACGAAGTTCCAAAGTTAAGGCATGTGCCTGCAAACCTTCACGGTGCGCCAAGTGCGCTGCTGCTGCACCAATATTCTTCACCCCTTCTGGGGTCGCACGAATCACACTGCTGCGCTTCTGAAAGTCATACACGCCAAGCGGACTAGAAAAACGCGCTGTACGATTGGTTGGCAATACATGATTGGGTCCAGCAACATAATCACCCAAAGCCTCTGGCACGTAATGCCCCATAAAAATGGCACCAGCATGGCGAATATGTGGTAACAGCGCATCAGGGTCTTCCACTGCCAATTCCAAATGCTCTGGTGCAATAATATTCACAATTTCTGCGGCTTGCTGCAAACTATCGGCAAGAATCAACGCACCATGCGTCTCAACGGATGTGCGGGCAATATCTTGGCGCAATAAGTTCTGCAAATGTTTTTCAATATGTTCAGCAACTTCATCCAACAATGCTGCATCGGTCGATACAAAAATACTCTGCGCAGCTTCATCATGCTCGGCTTGCGATAAAAAATCTGCCCCCAACCATTCAGGATTTCCACTATCCACAATCATGGCAATTTCAGATGGCCCAGCAATCATATCAATACCGCATGTGCCGAATACTTGGCGTTTCGCCGCTGCTACAAATTTATTGCCTGGACCCACGATTTTATCCACAGATGGAATGGTTTCCGTGCCATAAGCCAACGCTGCAACAGCCTGCGCACCGCCCACTGCATAACCTTCTTGCACGCCTGAAATATAAGCTGCAGCCAACACCAAATCATTCACTTCGCCTGCTGGGGTTGGAACCACCATCACAATGGTTTCAACACCTGCCACATGAGCTGGCACAGCATTCATCAATACCGACGATGGATATGCCGCTTTACCTCCTGGCACATAAAGCCCAACCTTATCCAAGGGTGTAATACGTTGCCCTAATGTCATACCCGCATCATCCGTATAGTCCCAGTCTCTCTGCACTTGATGCTCGTGATATGCCCGAATACGATTCACAGCCAATTGCAATGCCGAACGATCCTCATCAGATACGCGATGCCAAGCAGCCTCCATACGTTCACGGCTAATAATCATATTATCAGGCGTGCAATCCCAGCCATCAAACTTAGCTGTATATTCACATAACGCGGTATCACCACGTGATTTAACTTGCGCAAGAATATCCGCAACAAGGCCTTGAATATCCGCCCCTGTATCAGTTTCTCTGCTTAATAACGCATCCAACTGTGCATTAAAGTCTGCTTGATTTGCATCAAGACGAAGAATATTAGCCATCAAAATCTCCTAAGAAAGTGTGCGTTATGCGTTTTCACGACGCTGAACCGCCTCGCGAAGTTGTTCAATGATAGGTTTTATCAGGGAACGTTTAGTCGCCGCGCTGGCAGGGTTCACAATCAAGCGACTGGAAATATCATACAGTGTTGTCTCTTCAACCAATCCATTAGCACGCAAGGTGCTGCCTGTTTCCACAATATCAACAATGCGTTCCGCCATACCTACCAAAGGTGCCAACTCCATACCACCGTAAAGATGAATGATTTCAGCCTGAATACCTTGTGATAAATAATACTCCTCTGCCAACCGATCATACTTAGTTGCCACACAAATACGGCTACCTGCTTTGGGCTTACCTTGCTCAACAAGCGCTTTGGGACCACACACACAAACTCGGCAACAACCAATTTTTAAATCCAAAGGTTCATATACGTGAGGTTTATGCTCAAGCAACAAATCGCGTCCAGAAATACCCATATCCGCAGCACCTTGCTCAACATAGGTACACACATCTGCTGCACGAATAATCAAAAATCGTACCTGTGTTCCATCAACCACAGGACCATTCACCATCAATTTTCGCGTTGTCTGTACATCTTCGATAGGCGTAAGGTTTGCATGTGCCAATAAAGGTAATGTTTGTTCGAGAATACGCCCTTTGGAAAGGGCTATAGTTAGCATATCAGCCATAGAAATTTGGCACCTGTGGAATCATTTGTTCGCTACCGCTATGGCGCTCAATATTCGCACCCAGCTTGCGTAGCTTTTCTTCAATACGTTCATAACCACGATCAATATGGTATACACGCGAAATTTTTGTTTCACCTTTTGCCGCTAATCCTGCCAAGACCAAACTTGCCGATGCCCGCAAATCAGTTGCCATCACTTCTGCGCCCGAAAGGTTCTCAATACCACGCACAATCGCCAAATGTCCATCGAGACGAATATCCGCTCCCATACGCACCAGCTCTTGCACATGCATAAAACGATTTTCAAAAATTGTTTCGCGAATGGTACTTGTGCCTTCAGCCAAACACATCATTGCCATGAACTGGGCTTGCAAATCTGTCGGAAACCCAGGGTGTGGCATGGTACTCACATTAGTCGCAGACAAGCGCGATGTTGATGCACAACGAATCCAATCTTCTCCTGTTTCAACAGTACCACCGCAAATACGAACTTGTGCAAGAAAAGCTTCCAAATCCTGCGGTGCGCTACTGGTCACCGTGACATCACCACCTGTAATCAATCCTGCTGCCAAATAGCTTGCGGCTTCAATACGATCTGGAATCGCAGTAATTTCACCACCAGAAATGCGTGCTACACCTTGAATCACAATGCGGTGTGTGCCATCACCTTCAATTTTTGCCCCCAAACTGCGCAATGAGTCTGCTAAGTTCACCACTTCGGGTTCTGCAGCTGCATTTTCCATGATGGTTTCACCTTTTGCTAAGACAGCCGCCATCATAAGGTTTTCCGTGCCTGTTACCGTCACTTGATCAAATACAATATGCGCACCATGCAAGCCATTGGGCGCATTGGTGTCGATATAACCATGTTCTACAGTAACCAAGGCTCCCATCGCTTCAAGACCTTTTAAATGCATATCAATAGGGCGTGCGCCAATCGCACAGCCGCCTGGAAGACTCACCTTAGCATGACCAAAACGGGTTAACAATGGGCCTAAAACCAAGGCTGACGCACGCATGGTTTTGACCAACTCATAAGGTGCAATCGGCTTATCGGCTGTTCGGCTGTCAATATGCAAACGAGATTGATCATCAAAGGTTACTTCTGCACCTTGATGAGCAATCAATGTCATCATGGTAGTAATATCTTTTAAATGCGGAATATTACTATAAACAACTGGTCCATCTGCCAGAATCGCCGCTGCTAACAATGGCAATGCTGCATTTTTTGCACCACTGACTTCCACTGTGCCTGTTAATGGCTTGCCGCCATGAATAATGATTGATTCCATAAGACCGCGCACGCTAACCACTGCATGCTGTGCAAACAATGCTTTCCATCATTCTTTTTTAAAATCCATATCGTAAAAACATAACGAAAAGCGTTTGACATGCAGAACGACCGTTATACACTGCGCCGCCCATCGAGCTTTGGCTTGTTTGGATTTGAGTTTGTTTTATCTATGGAGATTCACCATGAGCACATGGACTGTACGCCCTGGCGACATTGAACATAAATGGTATATTGTTGACGCTCAGGATTTTATTCTGGGTCGCCTATCTACCGAAGTAGCAAAAGTTTTGCGTGGCAAACACCGCCCACAATACACGCCGCATGCAGATTGTGGCGATCATGTTATTGTTATTAACGCTGAAAAAATCAAAGTTACTGGTCGTAAAGAAGCACAAAAAACTTATTATCGTCACTCACAATATGCTGGTGGTATTAAAAGCATTACGCTTGAAAAACAACGTGAACGCTTCCCAGAACGCATCATTGAATTGGCTGTAAAAGGCATGATGCCGAAGAATGCATTGGGTCGTTCTATGTTGAAAAAATTAAAAGTTTACGCGGGTAGTGATCACCCACACGCTGCTCAGCAGCCTGAAGCGCTGAAGCTGAACTAAGAGGATATTTAAAATGGCAGACAACTTTATCCGCGGCACTGGTCGTCGCAAACGCAGTGTTGCTCGTGTAATGCTTAAATCAGGTTCTGGTCAGATTGAAGTAAACGGTCGCACTATGGAAAACTATTTCCCAATTGAAATCATTCGTCAAGAAGCATTGCGTCCATTGGCATTGACTGAAACAACTGGCAGCGTTGATATTCGTATCAATGTGCATGGTGGTGGTGTTTCAGGTCAGGCTGGCGCGATTCGTCATGGTATCGCACGTGCATTGCTTGAATATGATTCTGCATTCCGTCCAAAATTGAAAGAAGTCGGTTACTTAACACGTGATGCACGTAAAGTTGAACGTAAGAAGGCAGGTCTTAAAAAAGCCCGTCGAGCTCCACAGTTCTCCAAACGTTAATCGCGAATTATTCGCATCTTTTAAAAAGGAAGGCTTTGCGGCCTTCCTTTTTTTTGAACCTCAAAAACATTTTTTACTCTGTGTTTATTTCACTTTTATTCGGCTATAATCTATAGTCTACTATATGCTCGACCATCTAACTGATTTTCCAAAACAAGAAAAAACACGTGTAGAGCGTTCATTATCACGCTTTCTTGTTTTTGCGATTGTTTCATTAACATTCTTTATCGCTCTAAATACATTTCTAGGTTTTTATCTACTAGCAGTAGTACAGAGTATCGTGACCATTACCCTTCCAATATTATATCTATGGCTCAAACGTGGTGGCTCTCAAACAATCATCAAGCACGCCATTGGCTTGGCTACATTAGCCGTATTCACCCCTCTTTTATTTGCACCCTCTATCGCCAATACTGGTATCTATTGGATTTTTATTTACCCATTGGTTGCATTTTTCTTTTTAGGCACGCGTGCAGGCACACAATGGACTGGTATTTATGTGCTCAGCCTATTAGCGGGAATTATTTTTGCTTATCTGCAACATATCCCTCTATATTACAATACAACTCAACTCTCTCTGAGCTTAACTGAACTCCTGCTTTGCAGTATTCTGAGCTACTTTTTTGTCTCCGATAACGAACAGGCTGAAAAGAAGCAACAAGCACATGTGCATTATTTAAAAAGTGTTGATCATATTGAACGTGCTCTTCATCACCAGCCCGAAATCGAAAAAGGTATGCAGCATGCTTTACAAGCCTTACTTGAAACATTTCACTGTAGCCGAGCTTGGTTACTTTACCCTTGCAACCCTGACACAACCTCCTGGCCCGTATCATTCGAACATACCGTAGCCAAATTTCCAGGTGCTCTAGCTACAAACAAAACTTATCCTGTTGGAAATATAAACAAACAAATTTTCAAGGATGAGCTTCATCATCATGGTCCAACTTGCTACGATGATAGAGACACATTACCTGATAACGACAAAAGCAACCTTCAAGCTTTCTCTATTCAATCTCAAATAGTCATTGCCTTACACCCCAATCAAGAGGAACCATGGTTACTAGGATTACACCAATGTGATCACGCTCGTCACTGGAATGATGATGAGAAACGTCTATTCCAAGATATTGCCCGTCGCATAGAAGATGCATTAAAACAAATGCTTCTTTACAAAGATCTTAAAACATCCACAGAGGAACTACTCAAAGCAAAACAAAATGCGGAAGCTGCCAACTACGCTAAAAGTGAATTTTTATCTGTAATGAGTCATGAATTACGCACCCCTCTACATGGCATTATTGGTTTGCAGGAGTTAATCGCAGCGGATTCAAGCTCGCTAACAAGCGAACAACTTGAACACCTAACCTTAGCCCAACAGGCCGCACGATCTTTAAGCGACCTTGTCAATGATGTTCTCAACTTATCCAAAGTTGAATCAGGAACGATTCAGCTTAACTATAAAGAGCTATCTCTAAAAAACGTCCTCCTTGATGCCATTGCGCCCTTTATTATTGCCTGTAGAAACAAACACCTTCCACTACAATTACAACTCGAAGATGTTCCTGAGTTTATTGTCGGTGATGAAATACGACTGCGACAAATACTTATTAACCTTATTGGTAATGCCGTTAAATTTACGCAACAAGGGCATATCAGCATCCATATTAAACAATCAAATCATTGTTTATCATTCGCCATCACAGATACTGGTATAGGCATCTCATCAGATATGCTTAAGCATCTTTTTGAGCCATTCCATCAAGATACTCAACTTATGCAGTCAGGGCATACAGGAACAGGTCTTGGTACCACCATTGCCAAACGATTTGTTGAACTCATGAATGGGAACATTCATGTACATAGTGAATTGGGAACAGGCAGCTGCTTTACATTCCACATTCCTTTCGAAGCAGGTAAAGGCGGCAATATTCATTGGCAAGTTGATGGTCGCCAAATAACAAACGAACTCCCTCCTTCTCCACAAATCAATCATCAATCAGCCGCAACCACGCAAAGGATTCATATATTGCTTGCTGAAGATGACCTTATTGGTCAGCGCATTGCAGCAAAACGACTCAGGCGTATGGGCATGCTTGTTGATGTTGCTGAAGATGGTTTTACAGCATGGGTTAAATCTCAAACTGGCGAACATGATCTCTTATTAAGCGATATTCGCATGCCTAAAATGGATGGCATCGAATTAACCAGACGCATTCGCCAAAATGAAGCTGAACATAACAAGCCGCGCCTTCCTATTGTCGGCTTAAGTGCCCATGCTTTGGCTGAAGTCGAACAAGAGTGCCGTGAGGCTGGTATGGATGCTTTTATGGTGAAGCCAATTAACCCTGATAGCGTATTAGCTAAAGTTCAACAAACTATGAACCAACATAAGAGTATATCACCCGATGAGCCCAGCACTTAAAATACCAATCCTAAGGATTTAATACCATGCCCGATAGTTCTGCTCTGAATATTCTTCAAGAAACTTTTGGTTATGACTCATTTCGAGACAACCAAGCATGCATTATTGAGCAACTAACCATAGGTCATAATAGCTTTGTTTTGATGCCTACTGGTGGTGGAAAATCACTTTGTTATCAAATTCCAGCCTTGCTTCGTCAAGGGGTAGGGATTGTTATTTCGCCACTTATTTCTTTGATGAAAGATCAGGTGGATGCATTGCAAGCCAATGGTGTAAACGCCGCCTATTACAACTCATCTCTAGCATCGCAAGAAGCACGGCAAGTACTCGCCAAACTACATACCCATGAGATTGACTTATTATATATTGCACCGGAACGTTTGATGTCTGATGAATTTTTAAACCGTTTATCTGATATAGACATTGCCCTTTTTGCCATGGATGAGGCGCATTGTGTATCGCAATGGGGGCATGATTTTCGCCCTGAATATGCACGTTTAAGTAAACTTCGCGAACATTTCCCACATATTCCTACCATTGCATTAACAGCGACCGCTGATGAACAAACACGCCAAGATATTATTCAAGTATTAGGGCTAGAAGATGCCAAGCAATATATCAGTAGTTTTGACCGCCCCAATATTTGTTATAACGTGTTAGAGAAGAATCAACCCTTCAAACAACTCACCTCTTTCTTGGAAAAACATCCAAATGAATCGGGTATTATTTATGCTTTAAGCCGCAAACGTGTGCAGCAAGTGAGTGACAAGTTGCAAGCTACTGGCATCAAGGCAGCCGCTTACCATGCAGGACTTACAGCAGCCGAACGGGTACATGTACAGGATGCTTTTTTAAAAGATGATATTCATATTGTTGTAGCAACCGTTGCTTTTGGTATGGGCATTGATAAACCCAATGTACGCTTTGTGGTGCATTATGATTTACCCAAAAATATCGAAGGTTATTATCAGGAAACAGGGCGGGCAGGGCGTGACAATTTACCAGCCGAAGCCCTGCTTCTTTCTGGCACACAAGATATGGTCATGGCACGACGTTTAATTGAACAGAGTGATCATGCTCAACAAAAACGCATCGAACTACATAAACTCAATGCCATGATTGGCTTTTCTGAAGCAACATCTTGCCGTCGAAGAATATTACTGCGTTATTTTGCTGAAGATATGCAAAAGGATTGCGGCAATTGTGATATTTGCCTGAATCCGCCTGAATGTTTTGATGCTACAGAAGATGCTCAAAAAGCCTTATCCTGTATTTACCGTTTAAAGCAAAGTTTTGGCATGAAATATGTGATTGATGTGCTGCGCGGTGTGGATAATGAACGTATTCGCTCCCGCCATCATGACCAACTTTCGACCTATGGTATTGGCGCAGATTATTCGGAATATATATGGTCATCTATCTTCCGCCAGCTTATTCACCACGGTTTTTTATTTCAAGATATTGCCAATTATTCCGTACTAAAGCTAACCCCATCTGCACGCCCATTATTGCGCGGTGACCAAAAAATAAAGCTAGCCAAACCTCGTATTCGCAAAAAAGTTAAACCCGAAAGCAAAAGAAAAACGCCCAACAATCAGCCCTACGATAAAGTATTATTTGAAAAGCTGCGCGAGTTACGCAAAAACATTGCAACCGAATTGGATGTGCCGCCTTATATCGTTTTCGGTGATGCGACATTGATTCATATGGCACAACTCAAACCCTGCAACAATGAAAAAATGCTCGAAATCAACGGTGTAGGACAAATTAAATTAGAGCGTTTTGGCGATGCTTTTTTGGACTGCTTACGTAGCTAAATCCCATCGCCGCCATCAAGAAACCGTTCCACTTTTTTATGCTCTTTATCCATATCCTTGCTCAAGCGTGAATCATTTGGGCTATTCCCTTTTTCATTAGTATGAAAACTATCTATCCGCTCATTCACATCATCAATCAAGGTTAACACGTGCCGTAAAACCTGTGCCACAGGGTCAGGCATTTGATGATGATCTAGATTAATACGTCCATTTTCAATCAATGATTCAGTTTTACCCACCACCATACCTGGAATGCCAATCACCGTTGAATGCTCTGGAATATCTTTTAACACCACAGAATTAGCACCCACACGCGACTGCTTACCAATCGTGATTGCACCCAAAACTTTGGCTCCAGCACCAATAATGACACCATCTTCCAGTGTTGGATGACGTTTCTCTTTCTGCCATGTTGTACCGCCCAGCGTTACGCCATGATACAATGTTACACCATCACCAATTTCAGTCGTTTCACCAATCACAATACCCATACCATGATCAATAAAGAAATTTTTACCAATCGTTGCACCAGGATGAATCTCAATACCTGTGCACCAACGTGCAATATGCGAAATAAAGCGCCCAAGCCAAGCAAACCCATGTCGCCAGCTTGCATTGGCAACACGGTACATCCAAATCGCATGCAAACCAGGGTAGCAAGTCAATACTTCCCATGTTGAACGTGCAGCAGGATCCCTATCAAAGGCAGTACGAATATCTTCTCGAATAGCTAAAAACATTGCACAAGCCTACATCACAGCTTGTGCCGAGGACAATGCTTCATCCGAACCTGCAATCGTCCACATCACATCACGATCAAGATGATTGATAACCCAGTCTCGAATTTCGTTGTTTTGTGTTTGTTTGATTCTATCCACCCATTGCTGTTGTGATAACAATTTATCCTCATCCAAGCGTGCGCCAAGATAAAGCATATGCCCTTCCACCGAATCCATTGCCATACGAAACTGCACTTCCATTTGCCGCTTAGCACGAGCTATCATGGCATCATCCATCATCTCTGGAAAAGCTTGTAAAGTTTCTTTCAATACTACAATACAATCCGCCAACATATTCGGAGCTGTACCACAGCTCATACTCCACAGACCAACATCACTTAATGGCGATAAATGCGAACCCACACTATAAGCCAGACCACGGCGTTCACGAATCTCACGAAACAATGCTGAACTCATACCGCCCCCCAGCATTTGATTTGCCAACCATGCTTCAGGGCGTTGCTTTGATGTTGCATTGATGCCCGAGAAGCTTGCAACAATATGCGCTTGCTCCATATCACGTGACAAATATTGCACGCCGCTTTTCTGTACAGATTGCACACGTTTCTCACGTCCATTTGCCGATGGCCATGTACGCTTATTCACAGCATCCACCAAAGCATCATGTTCAATACGCCCCGCTGCCGCAATCAATAAACGTGGAGGTCGATAATGTGAATCCAAATATTCTCTCAGGTCAGTTGCCGAACATGCAGCCAAGGCTTCACGCGTACCTAGTGTTGGTTCTCCCACTCTCTGCCCTGCAAACACAGCCTTCATATGCTGGTCATAGACCCAATCATCGGGCACATCATCTACCATCGCCATTTCTGAATAAATCACTTCACGCTCACGCTGCCATTCATCTTCAGGCAAAGCAGGCTCAAGCAACATATCCATCAACAACCCCAAACCTTCTTGCCAGTCTTCATGTAAAATATGTAGGTGAAAACACGTACGTTCTCGCGATGTAAAGGCATTGGCATTGCCACCCAACATATCCAGCTTTTCTGACAATGCATGCACGTCCAAAGATTTTGTTCCCTTAAACAACATATGTTCTAAAGCATGCGCAATACCAGCCTGTGCTTCAGACTCATCACGGCTTCCCACATCTACAAAAATACCCAATGCAACACTTTGTGCCTCAGGCATAACATGTGATACCACTAGTGGTCCATCATCCACCGAGGTTTCCTGCATAAACCTTTGATTCATTTACCACTCCATACATCACAACACATTCAAGCCAACAAGCTATACACACATTTCCTCATGTCACATGCATCTAAATTTCAGTCAAGCATAAAAAAAATCCCCCTTGGAGCATTGGCTCAACAAGGGGGCTTGGAAAAAATTCTTGGCATCGACCTACTCTCCCACAGCGAACGCTGCAGTACCATCGGCGCTAGAGGTCTTAGCTTCTGAGTTCGGGATGGGATCAGGCGTTACTCCTCTGCTATGGACACCAAGAAACTGGTGTGATTGTTAGGAACGTTTCCGCTCAACCAACAATCATTGATATTTTGTGATGTTAGTAAAAGTCATAACTGATTGAGATTGCCGTTAGCTTGTGTGAGAGCAAGGCGGAATAAGACAAGCATACTGGTGTATGCTGTCGTTTCCAACGCCGCAATCGCGCAAGATAATGGTGATATCAACAGTTATAGCCAATGTCTTAATGTTGCATGGTCAAGCCACACGGGCAATTAGTACTGGTCAGCTCCAAGTGTTGCCACTCTTCCACACCCAGCCTATCAACGTGGTAGTCTTCCACGACCCTTTAGAGAGCTTAAAGCTCTGGGAGAATTTATCTTGAGGCCGGCTTCCCGCTTAGATGCCTTCAGCGGTTATCCGTTCCAAACGTAGCTACCCTGCAATGCTCTTGGCAGAACAACAGGAACACCAGAGGTTTGTCCATCCCGGTCCTCTCGTACTAAGGACAGATCCTCTCAATTCTCCAACGCCCACGGTAGATAGGGACCGAACTGTCTCACGACGTTCTAAACCCA
>CAJXLC010000040.1 GCA_913055645.1 uncultured Pseudomonadota bacterium
TTTTGGCCGGAACTGTCTTGACAATCTCTCGCTTGGCTTGAGTGCTGGTATTACTATCCAAAACTAGGTCACCATGGGCAAACGTAACAAGATCCCCTCTATTTTTAACTTTCGTAACACTCACTCGGGTTGCAAAAGTCGCCAGTTCGCCAGTTTTCTCATCAAAATTCGCCGTCAATATTTTATATGGATTAACGCCTATACCTTCTGCGTAACGTCCATATTTGCTATGACCCTGACCCAAAGGAATAGCAATGGAGTCCTGCTGTATACCAGGAAAGACAATCACCTTGGCTTCCAGCGAACCTGCAGCAGAGGTCACCTTCACCACATCACCGGTAATCAAAGCCATCTTTTCTGCAGTCTTAGGATGCACTTCAACCCATGAGTCCCATACAGCTGAAACCAGTTGATCTGGCAATTCCTGAAGCCAAGGAAGATTGGCATGGCGCCCATCCCACAAACCTAGACGCGCCGTTGGAACCAGATGGAATGGATACTGCGCATCCTCTTCCGGCGCCTTGGGCATATTTACAGCCGTAACATTGGCTGAAATTGCCTCAGCTTTCTCAGTTTTTATATGCACAAAACCAGTTGCAAGAATTCCTTGTTTGAAACCTTCCTCAGGCGTTTGACCTGGCTCAGTTGGTTTGGGTGGATTCACCAATGCAGGACGCATGGTTAGCAGTGCATCCATCACATATGATTGAAAATTATCCCAACGCTTGAATTTCGCATCAATTCCAGCAAGAACTCCCAACAAAACATCGCCGAATGCGCGTGTGGCACTGCTGCCAAACACAGGATTCATGACAGGTTGTTGCAAGCTCAAATAACCATCTTCAGCAGCATACGCTGGCATAGCTGTATTCCATTCCTCCAGATAGGAGTGAATCGGAATAACCAAATCACTGGCCATCGTGGTTTCATCAGGGAACATAGAGAATGAAATACGCATTTTAGCCTTAGCAAAAGCCTTATCAGCAGCCATAAAATCCGGTGCCTGATAGATTGGGTTGGTGCCAAAAACGACTGCGGTATCAATATCACCGTTATTCAAGCCATCCACAAATGCCTTAAGCTCTGCCCATCCGCCCATTTTTGGCAACAAGTCAGGGAAAGCCACCTGATCACGAGGCAACACCGTCTGACCGAGATTACCCAACATCACGTTGAGCAACTGAATAGCCTTAGCGGTCTCTGAACCATGTTCAAAACCTTCGGCACTTGAACCTGAAAGCACTAGGCTTGGGCTACGACGTGTTAGCAGATGGTGCAATTTATTAATACGTCCAACTGAAACACCAGTGCTTTTTGATACTTCATTTATATTTACGTCTTTAAGTGATGCAAGCACTTCAGCAGAAACCCGCCCTGCGTATTCTGCATCCTGAGACAGCAACGAAGCCAATCCAAGAGCCAGATGACCCTCCGTGCCCGGTCGAATGGCAATCCATCGATCCGCATTGGCTCCGGTCAGTGTCATTTTAGGTTCAATCTGAACCAGTGTACCACGCGGTGCATTGCGGAAATTCGCATACTGTGCAGCAAACTGAACCGGTGACATCCACGTACCGAGAAAATCTGCACCAAAGGATACAATGAGTTGTGCCTTGTCGAAATCAAGTTTCGGCATAGCATCAGCATACATCTCTTTATTCGCAGCATAGCCCACAGCTGGTGGCAGCGTATCAAATACAAAATGATTATCCGAAGCTCCAACAGCATCAAGATACGCCTTAATCAACACAGCATGATGTCCGCTGGTCGCACCGGTCAACCATGCCAGCTTGCCATTCTTTCTGCCTAAATGTTTACTCAGGAGATTGTCAGCTTCATCCCATGAAATTTCGACCAGCTTACCATCCTTGCGAAGCAATGGTTTAGTCAACCGGTCTGGATTGTAATGACCCTGTAGCCCAGCCTGACCCATCGGGCATAAGCGCCCATGATTAATTGCTGAAGCAGGATTTCCTTCCAGCTTTAACACCCGCCCTTCTCGAATTCGGGCATGAATACCGCAGCCAGCCGGACATTGACGACATGTAGATGCATAATACATCTCAATACCGGGACGAACATAATCCTGAGGGTCAACGTTAGGCAGCACCAGCTCCTTACGCACCTCAATATCCACTTCGTTAACGATATCGGTATCACCGCAACCACTGAGTACAAGCGCGCTACCAGCACCGCCCAGCCCCATAGCTTTAAGAAACGTACGGCGTTTCCAGTCACCCGCCAATTTATCACTCGTTTTGTTCTGACTCATCATCAAATCTCCTTAAATGCCAGCATCAAACTTATTTGTGGCATTGCCAGCAGTCATGTGGCGCACGCACGAGATGGTCGCGTACCATCTTCGGCAACCGATCAGACATTTTCTTAATCTGTGACACCTTCATTGTTTCGGGATGTGTCGGATCCAGCACGGCAGGTTGAGGATGTGCCACTTTCATCACTGGCAAATCCGTTGCGGCAGATGGAATCATCCAGCGCTTAGCCGGTGAAGGCTTACCAATATCAGACGTACCCTGGAACTGGGTATGACAACTTAAACACCAACCCATGGTTAGAGCGCGAACCTTACGACCAACCGAGAAAGTTTTGACATCACCATGACACATGCCACACACCTGCTGCGTAGGACGCCCATCCTGGAAAATAAACCTCTGAATGTGGCGCTTGTGAGTAAAATGGACGAAATCGGGCGTATCATGAACCTTACGCCATGGAATAGGCTCCTTTTTCTTCCAATATGAAAACAGCTTTTTGATACGCGGCTTATTACGAACCGAAGGGAGATGCTGATGACAGCCAATACATTTCGCTACAGGGGGAATACCTGCGACTTTACTGCGACGTGCATAAGTATGACAGTACATACAGTTAATTTTGAACTTATTAGCGTGACGTTCATGTGGGAATTCAAACGGTTGTTTTGCATCGCTGACATCATCAGCCCATGATGCGCCCACTGGCAACAACAGCCCCAGAGCAAGCAGAAACAGCACCTGTCCGAATTTTGATTGTCCAGATGTTTTTAATCTTTGCCACATATTGACACCCCTCCCACATATCTTAAAAAACACTAAGAGCATAATATAATCAAGATAGACCTATGCCTATCAGTATACACGCCCTCCCCTACAAGGAACCATATTGATGACGAACTATAGCAATTTTTTCAGCTCATGCTACCACTAAATAATTAAGGTAATAACAACACACCTCAAGCCTATATGGATTCTACGCCAAACGACGCAATTCGCCCATTGCGGCAGCATAATCCGGTGCATTATAAACAGCCGAGCCAGCAACAATTGCATCTGCGCCAGCGCCGCATACTTCAGCCACTGTTGCAGCATTCACACCACCATCCACTTCTAAGTGCGCATCTAAACCAGCATCATCAAGCATCTTACGTGCTTCTGCAATTTTATCTGTTACCGCATGAATATATGATTGTCCGCCGTAACCAGGGTTTACGCTCATCAATAGAACCAAATCAACACAATGCAATACATTTTTAATCGTTGATAATGGCGTGCCTGGATTCAAAGAAACACCGGCTTTACAGCCCAGTGAGCGAATCAACTGCAGCGTACGCTCAAGATGCACGCAAGCTTCTTGGTGAATTGTAATGATATCCGCACCAGCTTTAGCAAAAGCTTCAACCTGACGATCTGGGTTTTCAACCATTAAATGCACATCCAACACTTTTTCAGTATGTGGGCGAATCGCCTTCACAATGTTATCGCCGATCGTGATTGGCGGCACAAAAGCACCGTCCATAACATCGATGTGAACCCAATCACAGCCACCTATATCAATGGCGCGAATCTCTTTTTCTAAATTAGCAAAATCTGCTGACAGGATAGATGGAGCAATAATTATATTTTTCATGGGTGCGAATTTTACTCATCTAAACGCTATTCGTCCAGTGATATAATCCATTTTGCGAGTGTGTTTATTTGTTTTTCGTTCAATGGCCCCCCTTTATTTTGCGCAAAAGCAGGCATATGATGGGTACCCGTGCCATTCGAAATAATCGCATCCAAAACATGAACATCTTTAAACTTAAGTAAACTTGGCGCATATCCACCCGTCGCACCTGCACCATGACACATCACACACACCGCAGTGTAAATTTCAGAACCAATCGTTTTCCCTTTAGCAGGGTCAACGTGACAAGATGCGCACTTTCCATCAAAAATACTTCTTTTTTCATTCATTATATGCGGGTTTTTCTTAACATGTAAAGTCAGCCAAGCCGTACGCTTTTTTCCATACTGATCCGTCATTGTAATCGATTTGCGAATATCACCAAGCTTACCAAATGTATCTACTTCCACATGCAGTGGTGTAAATGCTCCGCCCACCAACATCCGCGTTTCAGGCTCAACAGTCGTACAACCACATGAGCTTTCCACTTTTACAATTTGCTCAAAATCGCTACCATTATTTCGAATCAAAATCGTTGCTGTAACCTTTTCTCCCTCCAAAGCAGTCCCCATATCTAACTTACTAGGATCAAAAACAAGCCCAGGCGTCTCAGAGGGAAAAGCATCTACTGCAAATATCAACAAACACATGCTTATCAAAATTTTTGTCAGTAATTGCATCGTTACGATTTCCTTAAATAAGCTCTTAAAACATTAGGCATAGGTACATCGCCATGCATCATCTCTAACAATACAGGTGCTTCACACAATAATAAATCATTCATGGCAGAAATAGCATTCACATCATTGGATAACAAAGCCTCGTCTAAACCAGAGAGCCATGCATCCAATTCCAACATACCCTGTCGCTTCAAACGATAGCGCAAACGACGTACATCTATTGCCAGTTCCGTCATCAACCCCTACTTATGATTTCCGATTAAGCAGTGTTCGTTTGATATGGTTAATGGCAGCAGTCGGGTTCAAACCTTTCGGACATGCTTCCATACAATTCATAATTTGATGGCACCGGTATAATTTAAACGCATCTTCCAATTGGTCTAGTCGTTCCCCTGTTGCCTCGTCACGCGAGTCTTTAATCCAGCGGTCTGCTTGCAATAGTACGGCTGGCCCCATAAACCTATCGCCATTCCACCACCATGATGGGCATGATGTCGTACAACAGCCACACATAATACATTCATACAAACCATCCAATTCTGCGCGTTCATCAGGTGTTTGCAGACGTTCATGCTCAGGCGCAGGACTGGTGGTTTGCAGCCATGGTTTAATTTGGCGATATTGGTCAAAGAAGTGCGTTGTATCGACGACCAAATCTCGAATTACTTCCATGCTTGGCAATGGACGTAAGCGAATGGGCTGCTTTAAGCCAGCAATGGGTGTAATACACGCCAAACCATTCACACCGTTAATATTCATACCATCCGAGCCACACACTCCTTCACCGCATGAGCGTCGAAAAGTTAAGGTGCCATCAATATGCCATTTAATATAATTCAACGCTTCCAGTAATTTCATGCCTTTTTGTTCATGCGGCACCTCATAGCTTTGCATGCTAGGCACATCATCTTTTTCAGGGTCATAACGATATATTTCAAGCTTAATCATATTACTCATATCAATATACCCTCTTTTTCGGAGGAAACGATTCCACCGTCATCGGCTGCATGCGCACTGGCTTATAGTCCAATACGACCTTACCATCTTGAATGCTTGCCAAGGTATGTTTCAACCAAGTTTTATCATCGCGTTCTGGAAAATCATCACGCGCATGTGCACCACGTGTTTCAGTTCTCGCCAAGGCTCCGGCGGCAGTCGAACGTGCCAATGCCATGAGATTCTCTAATTCCATAGCTTCAATCAATTCGGTATTAAAAATACGATGATCATCAGAAATTTTTGCGTTCGCCAGCTCATCCGCCAACGCTTCCAAACGTTCCACACCTTCACGCATCACTTCTTCTGTGCGGTAAACACTAAAATGCTCCTGCATAATATGTTGCATTTGGCTGCGAATATCTGCGATACCCAAGCCTTCACGCTTGGTTGCTTTGTCCAACCATGTTTCCACACGACTCAGGCCTTTCTTCCAACAATCCTCATCAATCGAAGGATGATAACGATGTTCTTTCAAACGTCGCATCACCTGATTTCCACACGCACGCCCAAACACAATAATTTCCAGCAACGAATTACAACCCAAACGATTGGCACCATGCACCGAGGTGCACGCAGCTTCACCAATGGCATACAAACCAGGGTATGGCGTTTCAGGATTACCATCTTTACGATAAACCACTTCCCCAAAGCGATTCGAAGGAATACCACCCATAGTATAATGTGCAGTCGGCTGCACTGGAATGGGTTCTTTGGTGCAATCAACCCCTGAAAAACGCATCGCCAATTCATGAATATTCGGCAGTTTTGCTAAAATAAAATCTGCACCAAGATGATCTAATTTAAGCAATGCATAATCTTTATTCGGACCACACCCACGCCCTTCACGCACTTCCAAAGCAATGGCACGTGATACCACATCTCGGCTCGCCAAGTCTTTTGCTGTTGGTGCGTAACGCTCCATGAAGCGCTCACCTTCGGAGTTTAACAGGTATCCCCCTTCACCACGCACCCCTTCTGTAATCAAAGGCCCTACATTCGCAATACCTGTCGGATGAAATTGGAAAAACTCCATATCTTCCATAGGTAAACCAGCCGCCAAAGTTAAAGCGCCGCCATCCCCCGTACAAATGTGTGCATTGGTGGTAACATTAAAAATACGCCCCGCACCACCTGTTGCTAGAATCACTGCTTTTGCCTGAAATAAATGGTATTCACCCTTGGCAATATCCCAAGCCATCACACCCTGACAACCATCTTCATCGGTAATTAAATCAAGGGCGAAAAACTCCTCATAAAAATGTGTGCCCGCTTTTAAGTTTTGCTGATACATAGTGTGCAAAATCGCATGGCCTGTCCTATCTGCTACAGCACATGCACGTTTGGCAAGTCCACCTTCCCCAAATTCGCGCATTTGCCCACCAAACGCTCGTTGATAAATCCGTCCATCATCTTGACGTGTAAAAGGTAGCCCAAAATGCTCAAGCTCTTTCACCACCAACGGTGCAGCCCGACACATATATTCAATAGCATCCTGATCACCCAAATAATCCGAGCCTTTGACTGTATCATACATATGCCATTTCCAATGATCAGAGACCACATTGCCTAATGCTGCATTGATGCCGCCTTGCGCAGCCACCGTATGAGAGCGGGTCGGCACAACCTTTGTAACCACTGCCACCCGATGCCCAGCATTTGCCAGTTGCAAGGCGCAGCGCATACCAGCTCCACCCGAACCAATAATCACCACATCATGAAAATGATGCTCAACCTTATCTGTGGACAAATAAGCCATTCTTATCCCCCCCACGCCCAAATCAATGCCAACCACCACATACCAAACAAACTCATCATCACCAGCATTACGGCAATGAAAAATACACGTAAACCCGTGTGTATATAATCTTCAATGATAACTTTCAAACCCATATAGGCATGAATCATCAAGGCAATAATCAACAAGGTATGCAATAATCTTGAAACAAATGAGTCCAAATAGTCCAACAAAGCAAGCTGATCTAAAGCACCCGTATAAACACCCCACAACAATACAAATGCCGCAGGTAATAACACTGCCAATACAACTGCACTCAAGCGTTGCCAATACCAATCCTTAAAACCTGAATGTGCAGAGCCTAAATCCCGTGTTTGTCTCACCATAGCAACACTCCAAGAACAATCGCTGCAACTGCCGCAATAACAATCACCACACGTGCTGAGTTTCGCATCATATCACGCGACTCACCCCAGCCAGCATCCAAACAAAGAAAACGAATACCATTAAAAAAATGATAAATAAGTGCTGCCGAAGCCAGCCACAAACCCAAACGACCCAAAGGTGAATGCAATAGTGCTACTGCCGAATCAAAATCTTGCGGCGAACCTGTCATACCATGTAATATCCAAAGATAACACGGTACAGAAAGCACCAAAACAACACCGCTTCCACGATGGGCGATACTGGCAATCATGCCAGGAAGCCAACGGTAAATAGACAATCTAGGTGATAAAGGAGCTTGTTTTATAGCCATTCTTGAACCCACCTTCTTTTTATAAATATATACAACATTGGACAAGCATTATACAAATATATTACACATCACGACTAATCTACGACATATGGTAGACCTTTTTTATGCCATGTACAATTAATGATATACCCATGCTGGCAAAGTCATCGACAACTGACGCAACTCACGCCTTCTGTTACGATAATCAGGTTCAAACAGCTCAACATACTGCCAAAATGCTGTAGAGTGATTCATATGTTCCAAATGCGATAACTCATGCACCAACACATAGCGCACCACCTGTGGCGGCAATAACAACAGTTTAGCATTCAAGCTAATATTTCCTTGCATTGAACAACTCCCCCAACGCATCTTTTGCAAACGAATAGATACTGCTCGATAATCAACATGCATCTCTGAAGCGATCTCTTTTAATAAAGCAGGTAAATATTGTTTGGCATGTTCCTTCAACCAACATCTCAATAATTCAGGTACAGATTCTTTATCATTACAAACAGATAGCTGCGACATCTTTTGATTCCAAATAAAAGGCTTTTTCTGCTCCGCCACATAAACCACCTGCACTTTCTCACATATCGCTGGCAACTCAATGCATGCAGGAGCCGCATAGTCACTTTTCATAGGTGCTTGCCGCTGCATACGTGTCAACGTTCTCTGAATCCAGTTCTGCTGCTGTTGTACAAGCTTATCAGCCTCACGTTTGGGCATACCCAAAGGCAATACCACTTCGATTTGGCGACTGGGCTTAATGGTAATACGCGCATGTTTGGCTCTGCTTGAAATGCGCAGTTGATAACAAGGATTGTTCACGTGAATTTATGGTTTTAGATAACGTGCTATCATAGGCAATGATAAGATACGCGGCATCAACTTCTGTAAACACCATAAGGCTTTATGTCGCCAGCCTGGCACACAATAGCCACCACCCTTCGCCAAACTCTGCATAGCAGCATCAACCACAATATTTGGAGAAGTGCTAAATAAACCACCTTTACCTTTTGGTGCGCCTGAGACGGCACGGAATCCAGTCGGTGAAGGGCCTGGAGCCAATGTTACAATTCTAACATTTCCTTGAAGTTCTGCACGCAATGCCTCACTCCAAAACGTTAAGCCTGCCTTGGCAGCACCATAGGTACTCATATAGGGCAAGGGTGTTTCACCAGCTAAAGATGATACATTCACCATAAAGCCTTGCCGTTTTTTCAAACACGGTAACAAAGCATGGCTCAACATCACTGGCGCAAGCAAATCAACACGCAACACATCCAGTTGCGGTACGTTTTCACACATTTCAAAAGCACCCCAAGTACCAAAGCCTGCGTTATTCACGATACCCACCAAATCACTTTCCAGCATAATTTTATCAATCAGCTCATTGACATCTTTACGCGCAGAAAGTTCGCCCAACAACGTGCGATGCAACTCTGGTCGTTTGAGGCTAGCCAAAGTCAATTGCAAACGAGCTTTATCACGACCATGAAGTAGCAATGCGTAACCTTGTTCTTCAAAGGCTTGGGCAAACAACATACCAAAACCACCCGAAGCCCCTGTAATCAACACAGTACCTTTCATCATATTTCTCTAATCGCAACCATACGACGTTGCCGCTTTTCAAAAGCCACAACCTCATCAACACCACACGATTGTAATATATCCAAGCATGCATCCATGCCATGCCCCACTTCATGGGGCGCATGTGCATCGGAGCCAAAATAAAAGGGAATACCCATCGCGGCAGCTTTTTTAACAATTCGAGAATGCGGATAAATCTCACCCACAGGTTTACGCAATCCCGCCGAACTAATTTCCAACACAGTCCCAGATGCCTTCACTGCCTCCAACATCAGCGATTCGGCGTTATCTACACGCACGCTTCCTACGGGAGCTCGCTGACCGAATTTTTTAATTAAATCTGGGTGCCCAATCATATCAAACATGCCTGTTGATGCAGAGCGAGCCACCAAATCAAAATAATCACAATAGGCATCTTCAATATTCACCTCTGCCCAGCGTTCTTCTTCATCCGGATTATCAAATGCCCAATCGCCAATATAATGCACCGAACCCATCACATAATCCCATGCATAACCATCAATCATCGCCTGTACCGCATCTTCTGTACCAGGGTGAAAATCAGCTTCAAGCCCTACACGCACGGTAAGTTTTTCAGAAAACTCATCTCGAACGCATTCTACTTCTTGTAAATAATTTGGCAGCTCATTCAAAGCCATACGCCAAGCTGCATCAAAACCATTCGGCATGGGGGAATGGTCGGACATGCCGATTTCTTTTAAACCACGTTGAATGGCGACTTCTGCGTATTCTCGCACCTCTCCCACAGCATGATTACAGCGCGGTGTATGCATATGATAATCTGGAACAGGTTGATATTTCATAGCCTAACACTAACACCTAAGTGATAAAAACAGGAAGCATGAAATTGATATTTGACAGACGCGTTTTCCACGCCATTATTCCGCGCCGTCCAGTAGTGGTAACGCTGCTTGGATATGAGTTTGCATTTTACAACTCATTTTATGTTGCATGCGCCTATAGCTCAGTTGGTAGAGTAGCGGACTTTTAATCCGTGGGCCCCTGGTTCGAGTCCAGGTGGGCGCACCATTTTTAATATGTTGACGTGGTCATCATTGTTTATATGATTCGCCGCGTTCGACCTAGGTCCCCATCGTCTAGTCGGCCTAGGACACTGCCCTTTCACGGCGGCAACAGGGGTTCGAATCCCCTTGGGGACGCCAAATATTTGGTTCATTAAATTAAGGAGTTGCAGAAATGCAGCTCCTTTTTTTATTTTTAAAGATGGGCAACCAGTTTCATCGAAACCTACCTCTGCAATAAATCACTCAAAATGCTAGAGTCACGCTTAGTAGTAAAATATCTGCAACTATTGATTAAACGATGCTGAGGAAACGCTATGACTGAAAAGGCGATAATAGGTATTTACGAGCTGATCACGGAAGCCCACGCCAACATTCAAGAGAATTACAGTGATATTGACCCTGTGGTTAGTGTTAACACACAAATGCGCAAACAAGGCATAGCTACAGATGTAATGACCATTGATTGCTTAAAAACTGGCAAACGCATCCTGCTTATCTTTCATGATGCACAACCCGATTGTGTCAATTATCAATTTTGTTTCAAAGATAAAGACCCGTATGATGAATTTGAAAACATAGCACTCAAAGCAGTTACGGTACAACAGCTTTATGATTGGATGGTTTTAAACTTTTCTAAAATAAACTAATTGAAATACTGCCTTAACACCCGATACAAATAAGCAGCATCTTTTGTGCCTGCAAGCTCACGAATCGAATGCATGCCCAATGTCGGCACACCCACATCCACAGTGCGTACACCAAGGTTATTCGCTGTAATCGGACCAATCGTGCTGCCGCAAGCCATATCCGAGCGCACCACAAACGATTGCACGGGCACATCAGCTTTCGCGCACCATTGTTTAAACATAGCAGAGGTTTGACTGTTGCTGGCATAGCGTTGATTGGCATTGATTTTAATCACAGGGCCATCATTGATGATAGGTCCATGATTGGGTTCATGTTTATCGGAAAAATTGGGATGAATAGCATGGGCATTATCCACAGAAATCATCACACTGGATGCCATGAAGCGCGAAAATGCCTCATTATTCCCTGTTAAGCGTTGCAACACCGATTCCAAAAAGTTGCCTTGCGCCCCAGCCGCAGACACACTGCCCACTTCTTCATGATCATTGCATACAAGCAACGTGTTTTGCTCATTTCCATCATCAATCAAAGCCATTAGTCCGGTGTAACAACTGAGCAAGTTATCCAAACGCGCACTGCTGATAAAATCATCATTTAAACCCACAATCGCAGGCGGCTGCACATCATAAAAACTTAATTCATAGTCCAACACAGATACCGCTTTGTTTGATTCATTGCTTGATTCTTTTTTTAACTGTTCAAGCAACAAATCATTCAAGCATGTATTGTCATCCGACACCCGCATCAGCACAGGCGGTAAATGCTGCTGTTTATTGATACTGCGCTTATCGTTGGCTTCCCTATCCAAATGAATGGCAAGGCTTGGAATCACTGCGATGGGCTGTTTCCAGTCCACCAGTTGATGTGCGATATTGCCCGATTCATCCACATAACTCACCCGACCTGCCAGCGATAAATCGCGGTCAAACCAAGGGTTAAGCAATGCCCCGCCATACACTTCAACGCCCAACTGCAAATAACCTTGGCGCACCAATTCAGGGTTGGGTTTCACCTTCAAACACGGGCTATCCGTATGCGCCCCGACCATGCGAATCCCTTGCTTCAGCAATGGCTGCTTGATGTCAAAAGCAACAATGGAAGAATCATTGCGGGTCACGAAATAACGCCCTTGCACCTGTTTTTCTTGCATAAACCAGGCTGATTGCTCATCTAAACGTTGAAAACCAGCATTTTCGAGCATGTTAACCATGTTTTGCACAGCATGGAATGGTGTGGGTGATTGCTGGATAAAGTCTAACAATCCCGTGTTGAAATCGTTGTTATTCATCTATCCTCCGATGCCAGAGCTTGGGCGACGACGTCACCCAGTTGGATATAAGTCTCGATACCCTGCTTGGTGTTGTCTAAAATATCTTGAGAAGGCAACCATTTCCCCTTTTCTCCGCATAACACCACCGTGCTTCCGCCAAAAAGAAAGTAGCCTTTTTCATCGCCCTTTTGAAAAGGCTTGGATTCATCAAAGGTCTGTACGATTTTACCCACACAGGTCGCACCCACTTCAATATAAGCAAGTTTGCCGAAGTGTTCTGTTTCTAATATCGAAACGCGACGTTCATTTTTGATAAAAATATCTTGCCTAAATTTAAGTGCCAGAGGGTTAACCGAATGCAAATCGCCAGGCACAGTGAATGATTTCAGGGTTTTGCCATCATCAGGGTAATGATAGCGGTGATAATCCACAGGGCATAAGCGTGCAATCATTAGCGGACCACCGATAAAGTCTTTCGCAAGTTCCGCATCAGCAATCAGATCAACCGCGCACAACATCGAGCCTTTGACAGGAATATTTAGCTCATCCGTCATGCTTGCATGCGCAAAGTATCGTGCCTCAGCAAAAGCGCCCATCTCTTGCGGTTTTGTTGTGAATGTTCGTTGCCCTTCTTGAAACTTGCGGATAAAAAACTCATTGAATGAACGGTAAGATGTTTCAATAGGGTTCTCTTTGATGGAGCCTTTTTGATACTGCTCAATCGGAATATGAAAGTTTTTGATAAATGGCGCAACCTTTTGCCCAGACTTCGCGCTATCCTGTGTTTGACCGTAAAGTCGGCTCAACATCTTACTGGCAATAAAAGACCCTAGAAGTCGTCCAATTGGGTTACCATAAGCAAACTTAACCGCCCCATCACCATAAACTTTTTCAATGTCCATTTTCTTCTCACGACGGTTAAATACTTGAATTTCAAAGCCTTGGCTCATTTTAAGATAATCCTTTATCAATGCTTATGCTGGTACAAGCTGCTCAAAATACTTTGGTTCTGGCTCATGGACATAGGAAGGTGCATTATGACTTAAATCAGCATAAAGTTTTTTGGCAATAAAATATGCTAAAGTTGCAGGCACAGCATTGCCTACCATTTTATAACCAGCTAACACACTCTTGTAATAAAACTTATGTTCATCAGGGAATGTTTGAATTCTTGCACATTCTCGTACGGATAGCCGTCTGTACAACTTTTCTTTCCCAGGAATAAAAATACGTTTATTTTTTTCTACAAATTCCATTTTAGGTGCTTGTGGATGAATCGGCGCATGGCGACCACCTGCTTGAATGGTAAATGACTGTTCATCCCAAGCACGGACGCGGTTACGCGACATGTAAATGGTTGAGAAACCACCCGTTAAATATTCGTGGTTGGGTAAAACACATGCATCGCCATTACTATGGTTCTTATCTTTAGCGGGAAGTGCCGATTCTTTTATATTGTATATAATATCTTTTAAACACCGTTTTTGCTTGAAAGGGATTGGAAATTCAAAGTTTTTATCCAAATCCTCACGTATACCAATAAAAAAGACTCTCTTTCTATCTTGAGGCACCCAATAATCCGAGGCGTTCAGCATCGTAAATGATAAGTTGTAACCGCTTTCTTTAAAAAGCTCTTGAATGGATGTCATCGCCCCTGCATGCCTTGATGCCAACATACCTGAAACATTCTCAGCTACAAAAAACTTAGGCTGTTTATCCTTTAAAATACGAATAAATTCATAAAAGAGCTGCCCTCTTTTATCCTTGATACCTCTTAAAGCCCCTGCTTCACTCCAGCTTTGGCATGGAGGTCCGCCAATGATCCCATCACAGTCTGGTATTTCACTAGATTCAACATCACGAATTGATTTACGATTAAGTTCAACATGAGGAAAATTTTTTTCGTAGGTCTCCCAAATATCTTTATCATACTCATTTGCCCAAACAGTCTTAAACCCTGCTTTCTCAAAGCCAAGGTCCATCCCACCCGCTCCAGAAAACAATGAGACTATGTTCATGATTCTGTGACTTTAGGCATCAATAAAGTGTTCTTGAACAAGGTCTTAGGGGATGTTAAGAGCGTAACATCAAATTTCAATGAAGGCTCGACTCTAGAGCTTGCATTATGAAGTCTAAATGAGAAAGACCATTCATTATCTAGTGTTACAATTAATGTATTGTTTCTTCCTTCTATGAAAGAGACATCTAAAATTTCTGTCGGCAACTTTACTAAAGGTGTAATATATTTAGGGAGAATTGTATTAAACGGTTTATTTAATGAGCCTCTCAAATTAAATGCTTGTATATCCACAGCCTTCTTAGTTTGAATTACTTTATAAAAGTCTTTAGAGCCAATTAGAAACTCAACTAGCTTTTCAGATGTTTGACGCGGATTAATACTATGTATTCGCAGCAACTCTTTTTTAAATGCACTAAGAACAGGCTTAAGAATATCTATATGAAAATTTCCCAATGACTTCCATGTTGTTGAAGCACTCTCTTTCTTAATTTTTCTTAAATATGAAAATATATCACCAATTTCATCAAAGTAAGCTTGTGAGCAGGCTTCATTAAGCCACTTATCTCCAAAGTCCAGTATATCTGAAAGTCTTTGGTGTTTAACTGCCTTATGATTATTCTTTGCAGAGACGCCTATTTCCCATTTTTGAACAAGTCTTATTGCCACAACATCCCGGACGTCACCTAGTTGTCCTTGATGGTCGGACAATATCTCTAGCTGAAGAACATCATTTTCATCTATCCCATTTGATAGCCTAGGCTCAACATCCATTAAAAAGTTAACAGCAAAGCTTGCTGATAACTTATATCTACTCTGTTCTGTTCCTTCTAATTTAAAAAAACAATCTTGTGCAATTTTTAGAGCATTGTTAGCAATAACCTCGACAGAAGTTTTAACTGACAACTTTTCTTCAAATTCTTTCAATAAAGCAAACTCGAAAGATTTCCCTGTAATCATTTGTTTAGAAATTTTCTTTGCCATAGTTATTTTGAATTTCCTAGTATTTCGATTACTTGAATAAGAGCATCTTTAAGTTTACTTGGTTCAGTACCACCAGCCATGGCCATATCGGGTTTACCGCCACCTTTACCACCGCAGATTTGGGCGACTTCGCGCACGATATTACCTGCGTTGTAGGTGTCGGTTAAATCTTTGGTGACCCCTGCCACCAACTGCACTTTTTCACCTTTAACTTGACCAAACACAATCACGCCAGACTGCAATTTACCTTTAGCTTTATCCATAAAGTCGCGCATATCCGCGACACCTTTGACTTCAGCTGTAAGCAACTTAATGCCATTCACATCTTGGGCTGTAGCGATTAAATCATCCAACTGACCAGTGGATGCCTTAGCTTTAAGCGATTGCAGCTCTTTTT
>CAJXLC010000041.1 GCA_913055645.1 uncultured Pseudomonadota bacterium
ATTGACAATCGTTCCCGGATTCACCCGTGGCAATTTGGGAATGCCGCGTACTTGTACCCGGCCATCGACACACTTGATAAACATCCGGTCATTGGTGACATAATCAAACGGAACATGATTCATCAAATGCAGCATCATCGTGGATTTGCCGCCACCGGAAAATCCCGCCATGGCCGTAGCCTGTCCGTCCCGCGCCACCGCAGCGGCATGACAGATCAACCACCCCTGTTGTTGCAGATTATTCATATATTGATTGTTGATAAAATTAATAACCTGATTGGCATTGGCCAGGCACGGACCCACGGCAATACGATCTTGCATACTTTGCAAAAACACCATGCCTGTGCGCACTTTCCGGATTAACCGGGCCTGCTGCGGCTCACCGTCAATCGCATACTTGAGATCAATATAGGTATCTTTTCGCCCTGTTTTCCCCGCTTCGCGCGACCAGTCTCGCCACGCGACATCCAGTTCAAGCGGTGGCCTCTCCAGCGCCAGCACGTCCACACAACAGTCATCATTCTCACCATGTTCAGCGACCACAAGATGGCGAAAATAATCACCCAACGTGTCCAGCAATGGTTGCGAATTACTCCGGACACGCACCTCCATATCAGGCAGTTTCAAGGCAAGTCCCTGCGGCAACAGATTCACAGCTCCGGTCAGTTTTTCCAGCAAACGTGCGCTATCCATGATTATTCCTCTCCTGTCTTCCCCCTGCGTTACTCCGGGGTGAAGCACACTTTATCCCAACGCCTTCATCGCATAATCCACATACAATTCAGCCGCGTTTAAGCCGATGCCTTCTTTCACGCCCCTGAATCCACCGAAGGCTGATACTTCAAACACAATCGGGCCGATTTCCGATTCAGCCACATCCACCGTAGTAAAATCCATTGCGAATGGTTGCTGCGCCCGGTAGGCCAGATCAATCAGTTCCCCGGATGCCTCGTAGGGCGCATAGGCGCCACCGCTGTGAATGGTGGTATTCCAGGCGTCCGACCGTGACACGCGTGCATAGGTGCCGATATATTCACCACCGAGAAAGACCATACCCAGATCCTGCCCCGGTAAAACCAGTTTTTTCTGAATGTACATCATCGGATTATTATTACGAAATGCTTCAATCTGCCGGCGCACCTGCGCTTCCGGCTCACCTGCATCCAGTACAATCATGCCGCGCGCTTTGGTTGAATACAACGGTTTGAACACCGCGCTGCCATACGTCTGTACAGCCGCCAGCGCTGCATCCACATCCTCGGTAAGACTGGTCGGCGGCATTGGAATCTGATGATATGGCTTCTTTTGATGCATTGATATTGCAGCATGCAGGGCATTTAATGCGTAATATTGCCCGTTCGGTTTTATTTTCTGTGAGTGGAGGTCGTTTGGTATCAAGCCCTGTAAGTGGTGATATGGCATATTATTACCAGCAGTTGGCACGTTTTTCAGCGTCATTTGCCGTGGTGAGTGATGTGGCTTTGATGTTATTGGGTGGTCAATTGAAGCGCAAAGAAATGTTATCTGGGCGATTTGCGGATGCGCTTGGTTATATGTATATATGTTCAGCAACACTGAAACGATTTGAGGGTGATGGGCAACCTGAGTCGGATAAAGTGAGTGTACAATGGGCATGTCAATATGCTTTGTATCAAGTGCAAGAAGCATTACATGGCATTATTCGACATTTTCCTATGCGTATTGTGCGTTGGAAACTTTATGCATGGGTCTTCCCTTTGGGGCGGAGATTGAATCCACCTTCAGATGCTTTGAATCATCAGCTTGCATTGCAATTGCAAGATCTTGGAGATGCTCGCAAGACATGGCTGGATGGCATCTATTTACCAGATGATGCTAAGGATGTGGTTGGATGTTTGGAATATGCCTTGCAGCTAACGCTGCAGACTGAACCGATTATGCAACGTTTGCGTGATTTGGATATCAACGATGCACAAGAAAATTGGCAAGTATTGTGTGAGCAAGGTGTTTTAAATAAGGATGAGTTAAAACTTCTTATGCAAGTTGAGAAGGCAATACGCAAAGCCATTGATGTGGATGATTTTCCACAAGGGCGCAAGCGTAAATAGGGTTTGAGTTTGTTTGTATATAGTTTTATAAGCCAGCACTAATTTTCCAATCATTACCTTGTTTGGTTAGTTGTAGCTGTTCTTGTTGTACCATATTACGCCATTGCCCATCTGCCTTCACTTTTAGTGTATAGTTTTGTTCGCATAGAGCATGGTTATCATCTATGATATTAATATGACGATTGTGTGTTTGCATTTGGATGCTTTGAAAATCTTTAAATAGAGTAAATATTTGTAAAAGCACATCTTCTTTTGTGCGACCTTTAACATTATAGGTATCAAGTATAAGGTCAGCATATGTTGAGATATTTTTTTCATTCATAGCCGTATTACGCGCATCCAGTACGGCAGCGACACCGGCTGTGTTTGTTGCATTGCAGGCGGTCAGTAATGCCAGCAAGATGAAAACAGCAGAGACTTTATAAAAAATCCGCAGCTTTTTCACTCCACTCACTCTTTGGATAATTATGCCGCAATAATATGGCACTGTCGCGGGCGCTGTCTTTGAGCTTTAATGCGTTGAAACTTGCTGCTAGATAATACAATGCCTCTTCAATGGCAGGGCTAGTTTGATATTGTTTTACAATGTCTTGGAAGCGATTGACTGCCGCGACAAAACGATCATGCTCAAAGTAATATTTACCTATGTATAACTCATGTTTAGCCAACTTATTGTGTAAGTTTTGTAAATGAATATTCGCTTCTGGAACATAAGTCGATTTTGGGTAGTCATGAACCAGTTTTTCAAAAGCACCAACAGCGAGTCGAGTAGGGGCTTGGTCACGTTGGTAGGCAACTGTTTCCTTAAGATAACTCATGGCTAACATATATTGGGCGTAGGAGACACTTGGATGATTGGGGTGTTTGCTAATAAAGCGTGTAGAGAGTGTTTCACTAAGAATATATTCCTCATTCTTAAATGCGGCATAGATGCGCAGTATTTCAGCTTCTGCAAGATGTTGACTGTAAGGATGTTTGGTTGAAAATTTTTCTAAAAATAAATTGGCAGAGCTATAGGAGCCATTATCAATGTATTCTTTGGCTCTTATAATATCTTCTTTGGCAGATTCAGACGGCGTAAGTTGTTCTTTTCCACAGCCTGTGATAAGCGAAATAGTAATGATGAGTAATAGTAGCAAACGATTCATAGGCAGCATGCTAGAGTGACATTGGCAATGCTACAATGGCGAGTTGTCTGCCACTTTGCATACCATCACGCCGATAAGAAAAAAAACGCTCTGATAGGCATGATGTACAAAGCTCAATCGACTCAATATTAGAGCTTGGTAGACCAGAAGATTGAAGCTGTAATATATTGATTGCTCGTATATCTACCCACGCTTTATGATGTTTATAATGAATATGAAGGTGAGCCTGTGGGTGACTCAGAGATAATTTATCGCCAGTATCTACATCCACTTCAAAACATGGTGCGGCAATAGCTGGTCCTAAACAGGCAAGTATATATTCAGGGTTTGCACCGAGTTCTTTCATATGTTGTATGGCAATGTGGGCGATATTTTTTGCCGTTCCCCGCCAACCTGCATGAACTGCAGCAGCGATACCTGATTGAGGGTCGATGAGTAATATAGGCAAGCAGTCTGCGGTGCGCACGGCAACGGAACAGCCAGCTGTACAGGTGATAAGCATATCAGCCTGATTGCAGTGTTGCATGCCTTCGCCATTACATAATAGATACTCAGTGCCATGTACTTGCTCGCTACGGTGAGGGGTAGGTATGTGTGCTGCAGTGCATAATTGTTTGAGATTGTGTTGGATGTTTTTATCACTATCGCCCAATCCAAAACCTAAATTAAGGCTATCAAAAGGGGCTGGGCTAATGCCACCTTGCCGTTCGCTAAAGATGCCTGTGATGTGATGTTTGGCAAATAGCTTGGATGTGAGGAACATACTCAATGCCTATGTTACATATGCTCAAGCGCATTGTTAAGCATGTTTAAGTCATTGGGCAATGGTGCTTGGCAAAAGATTTTTTCTTGTGTGATTGGGTGAACAAAACCAAGAATCTCAGCGTGTAGTGCCTGACGTGTGAGGCTGGTCAATGCATGCCGCACAGATTCAGACAACGATTTTCCAGGGTTGAAATTACGGGCATAGGTCGAATCTGCTAAAATAGGCAAACCTTCTGCAGCCAAATGCACACGAATTTGATGGGTGCGCCCTGTATGTAGGGTTAAACGTATTCGGCTAAATTGATGGTCAAAACGACGCTCAACATCGGCATCGGTAATTGCCATTTTTCCTGTACTTACAATAGCCATTTTCTGGCGATGATGGTGATGTCTGCCAATGGGTTGCTCAATATGCTGATGATTCCAGTTGCTTACGCCTTTACACCAAGCAATATATTGCCGATCAATATCATGCTCTGAAAAAAGAGCGACCAGCCCGTGATGTGCAGCTTCGGTTTTGGCAATGACCAATGCACCTGATGTATCTTTATCAATGCGATGTACAATACCTGGTCTTTCAACACCATTGATGCCGGGTAATGATTCACAATGATGCAATAAGGCATGGACTAATGTTCCCGTGCCGTGACCATGACTGGGGTGTACGACCATGTTTGCTGGTTTATTTACAACAAGTAAGTGTTCATCTTCAAATAGAATATCCAATGCAATAGCTTCGGGTATCAGCGTCATAGGGCGATTATCGGGTAAAATAACTGTGAAGCTGTCGCCTGCGCAAACAGCGGTGGATGCTTTAAGTGATACACTTCGGTTGGTTTGTTCAATACATCCATTCTTCAATAATTCTTTGATGCGACTGCGTGATACATCACTTAAATGAGCCAGCGCGTGATCAAGCCGCTGACCCATCATATCTTCAGGGATGATAAGTGATAACGTTTCCTGCGAATGCTTCATTCGCTTACGCTAGATGGTTGCTCAACTTTTTCAGGTTTGGCTTTCAGCTGTTTTTTTGCTTTATGATTCTCTTTGGTTTCAGTTTCCTTCTTTTCAGATTTCTTGGGCTTTGTAGGTTTGTCCTCGACAGGTTTAGGGGCATCTGTTTGCTGGTTGGTGTTCGCTGTATTTACCGTTGTATTCTCACCTGTGCGTTTTGTTGGACGACGGCGACGGCGACGGCGTTTTCGTTGTGGTGCACCTTCTTGTTTTTCTTGTTCAGATTTGTTTGCGGCATCCTTTTTTTCAGAAGGTTTATTGTCAGTTTTAGGCTTGTTTGTAGCAGCTTTCCTTTGAGGTGCTTTTTTTGCCGCCTCTGTTTTAGGTTTATTGGGCTTGTTTCTGCGCTTACGTGATTGGTTTCTACGATTACGGTTGCGGTTTTGCTGCTGTTTTTTACGTTCTTCTTCCTCACGTTTTTTCTTGCGAGAAGCACCTGATAGTATATTCAATAGTGCCGTAATCCAAGCAGGTAGCGCGCTTGTTTTTTGAGGCGTACGCTGTTGTGGTGTTGGCACACCAACAACAGGTTTTAATGGATTTAATTTACGATTTGCCTTAGCAGGTTTGCGTCCTTTACTGGTATCTTCGAGGACTTCCACACGTTGCTGATTATTTTCATTCCATTGACGTTCAATACGATAATGCGGAATCATCAATTCAGGCTTAATCTGTAAGGTGATTTGGACTTCATGGTTTTCTTCAATGCGCGCAATGCTATCGCGCTTATTGTTCATCAAATACTCACCCGTATCCGATGGAACTTGCACAACCAAAGTTGGTTTTTTACCAGATTCAGCCCAATCTTCCATACGAGTAAGTATTTGTAATGCCATGGATTCGACCGTGCGAATCGAGCCACGACCACGGCAACGGGGACATGTTTCAGTGGTGGATTCACGCACCGATGGATGTAGGCGTTGGCGTGACATTTCAAGTAAGCCAAAACGCGATATTTTGGCAAATTGAATACGTGCTTTATCGGTACGCGTGGCATCACGCAGCACTTCTTCGACTTGTTGGCCATGTTTACGGTTTGCCATATCAATAAAATCAATGACCACCAAACCGCCAATGTCACGGATGCGAAGTTGACGGGCGATTTCTTCAGCGGCTTCCAAGTTGGTCGCAAGGGCAGTGGCATCAATGTTTTTAGCACCTGTTGCACGTGAGGAGTTTACATCCACAGAGGTTAAAGCTTCAGTCGGGTCAAAAACAATAGAGCCGCCAGAGCGTAGACGAATTTCACGTTCGTGAATTTCTTCACATTGTGATTCGATACCATATTTGCGGAATAATGGCTGTTTGCCACGGTAGAGTTTTACGAGCTTTTCTTTGCCAGGCAAAACAGCATGCACAAATGCCTTGGTGCGGGTGTAAATTTCATGGTTATCAACCCATATTTCATCAATATCATCAGTAAAATGATCGCGAATAGCCCGTGTTGCCAAATCGCCTTCCAAATAAATCAGCGTTGGCGATGGTGCGCTATCACTCTTGATGCGAATTTCATCCCATAGACGGCGAAGATACTGATAATCCCACTCTAGAGATTCTAATTCTTGATCTTTGCCCGCAGTACGGACAATCAACCCCATATTATCTGGTACATTGAGGTGGGAAAGGATTTGTTTGATGACGCGACGTTGCTCTTCGGATAACTTGCGAGAAATACCACCGCGCGAGTTGTTCGGCATCAACACGGTATAACGACCTGCCAATGAAATATTGGTGGTTAGAGCAGCACCTTTATTGCCGCGCTCTTCTTTCACGACCTGAATCAATAGCTCTTGTTTGTGCTCCAATACATCACGAATATTAACCTTGCGAGGGTCAGCAGATTTATCCGCACCTTCTTTCCAAAAGTCTGGATGAATTTCATTTAAGGGCAAAAAACCTTGTCTAGCAGAGCCGTACTCTACAAAAGCAGCTTGTAAACTGGCTTCAACTTTGGTGACGGTTCCTTTGTAGATATTGCCTTTGGTTAGGGCTTTGTGAGCTGATTCAATATCTAGCTCTTGCAGGTAATCATTGAGAACAATGGCTACACGGCTTTCTTCATCATGGGATGCATTGATTAGCATCACCTTTTTTATGGCGCTCATGGCACTTTCCTGTGCCGTTTGGGGTTTGTTATGGTGTGTAAAACTGAACCTTTTACACAGGTTAAAGCATGAGAATGGCAGTTAAAAAGCCAAGTTCAAAGCAGCCATGCCTTCATTGTCTCACCAACTTGGTCGTTGCTTTCACTTGTTATTGAAGTGACCAATATCAGTGGTTAAACCATCAAACGGATATTTTATTTTGCACAGGCTCAACACATTGAACATGATCTGCATAAGCACCGAAAAAACTGTATTCGGGTTTGCTGCATCGCTAGGTTTGCTGGGTAAGCAATCTGGCGAGGGTCAGAGCAGTCAAACTTATATTTCATCTTACTTTATCAATTTCTTGCAGATGATGTTCGCGTGGAACAAACTGTACAGTCGGTGATACTAGCCTTAGAGGAGCGAACTTGGCAAATTTTATCAATGAAAAGGGGCGGATAAGCGTATCTTCTGATGAAGATGGCAGTCGTTTGGATCGTATGTTATTACGCTGTTTGGGCAATGAAAAGCGCACGCTCATTATGCGTTTGATTCGTAAAGGTAATGTGCGGGTGAATGGCAAACGTTGTAAACCGAATCATCATTTAGAGGTCAACGATGAGGTATTTGTACCAGCCAGCCTGCGTCAAAATGATGCTAAAGAGGCAAAACAGGGCGATATATCTGCTTCTTTATTGCGGCAAGTTGGACAAATAGAAATTCTATTTGAAGATGACTGGCTTTTGGTAATCAACAAACCTGCGGGCTTGGTGGTGCATGGTGGTAGTGGTCATGAAGCAGGGCTGATTGAAGCCTTGAAGGTATCACGAGGGTTGTCTGATTTACGTTTGGCACACCGTTTAGATAGAGACACTTCGGGCGTTTTATTGTTGGCGAAAAACTTACAAGCCTTGCGGATGTTAACAGAATCATTTCGTGAACGAGATATGGATAAAACCTACATGGCATGGGTGCAAGGGCATCCAGAGCCACATGCCGCGCGTATGAAATCGAAATTATCCAAAGGGGTATCCATTGCAGGTGAGCGCATGGTAGTAAGTGATAATGAGGGCAAAGAATCAGTTGCAGATTATCAGGTAGTACTGGAGCGCGAGAAAAATGGATTTGATTATGCACTGGTGGCACTTAAACCGCATAGTGGGCGCACCCATCAGTTGCGTGTGCAGTTGCAAAACGAAGGGCATGCGATTTTAGGCGACCCCAAATATGCAGAAAAAGATATGTTGAAACAGTTTAAATTATTGGGTGGAAAAGGTTTAATGTTGCATGCGTGGCGTTTACGTTTATTGCACCCGATAACACAAGATTCGCTCATTTTTATAGCATCATTTCCCAAACGCATGGCAACTTTTTAATTTACCCTGTTTTTTAAAGTAATCAGGGTTTGTTAAAGTTATGGTAGCTTCCTTATTTGTTTCGTGTGGTCAATCATGGCTGCAGCTGAGGATGTCATTGTAGAGTTTTCTAATTGATCAAGTTGCAAGCGCATCCATGCATAAGAGGCGCTGAGATCTTTGAGTATATTCAAAGGCATCTCAAGAAACCGAACATTTGTGACCGCGCGAATATCTGCGGGATAGGAAGAGTCTCTTAAGATTGCCATAATGCCAAACATGTCACCCACCTGAAAATCATGGAGGGTATGACTTTCACCTCTAGAGGTTTCGTAAACCAAGTCCGCGACACCTTCTGTTAATAAAGCGACTTTTGTAATTAACACGCCGCCTTCAGCGATACGGGTAGCATGTTTGCATTGCTTTTCTTGGGCTGATTTTGCCAATGCTATACGCTCTTTTAGTGGTAACCTAGCAAGAATATGGTTGCGTGATATTTGATTGACACGGTGACGAATGATTGCTTCATTCATGATGGTAGGTTTGATATTAGGATGTTTTTGCATGAGAGATTGAATGCTTTTCTTGTTAAGTTCAAATACTTCGCAAGGATTATTGGCGATTACATCTGCCGAACGTTTATTATTTAATAATATCGCCATTTCCCCTACAATATCACCGCGTTTAAGGAGATTGAGTAATACGGTTTTTTGGGTTCCTATAGCTGGTAAAATGGCAGAAAAACTTCCGCTAATGATGATATACATCGTGTCAGTATCACCTTGATAATGGTATAGATATTCACCTTGTTTTAATTTACGGCGTTTTAACCCTAGTATGATTTTATTTAATAAGGAGGTGTCTAGAAAGCTCAAAAAACCTGGGTGGTCTTGAGAATCATTCAAATCTAATTCTCCAGAAAAGTGTGGGTAGCGTTTTTCTAGATTTCGTGCATCTGTTACCTTGCCTTTATGGAGCAATAAAGCATGCAATTTTTCGTAATTTTTTTCAGCTTGTACTGGGCGATGTAATTTCTCCAAGATTTCGGCATATTTGCGTAAAAAACGGTCGTCAGAGGGGTATAGATCGATTAATTGGGCATACATTTCCTCTGACTTTTCAAGTACGCTTGTGGTATCGTTCATGTTGCTCCTGAGGGGTGTAGCCAATGATATGGGTAACGAAATATTAACAATATATAGAGTCTCTTGCATGTGTTATTTGTCATGTTATGTTTTTATGGAATACATTACATAGGAACTTAGAGTTGGATTTATTGTGATGAAAGAATAAGTAGGCGAACTGAATGGAATGCCATAAGTTTTTATATTTAGAATGTGGGAAGGAAGTATTATGACTAAGAAGAAAGAGGCAGTAGTGCCTATGGAAGAAGGCAATGTTGATCAAATTAGGGATATTATTTTTGGTGCTCAAATGCGTGATTATGAAAAAAGATTTTCACGTCTTGAAGAGCGAGTATTAAATGAATCAAACCTGCTTCGAAATGAAACATCTAACCGTTTAGATACATTAGAATCTTATATCAAACAAGAAATTGGCAGTGTTTTGGATCAACTAAGTGTCGAACGTGGCGAACGTGAAGATGATACCAGACATGCAAGTGATGAGTTGAGTAAAAAGGCGAGTGAACATGAGAAGAAACTCAATCAATTGCAGACGAAGATGAATCAAGGGCAAAGCGAGCTTCGCGAAAGTTTATTAAATCAATCCAAATCATTGTCCAATGAAATTCAAATGGTTCGCGATACGTTAACCAGCGCTTTAGATCGTTCTACTGAAGAATTGCGTGATGATAAGGCGGACCGCAAGGCTTTGGCAGATATGTTCACAGAAGTTGCGATGCGCCTAAATGGTGAATTTCAAGTGAATAACGATGATGCATAACTTTGTATTGTGTGATTAAATAGCATGTCTTTGGATAAAAATCATTCTGATGACTCTGCACTACAAAAATTACGTGATATTCTTTTTAAACAAGAAGCTTCACGTATTTCTGCTATTGAAGAAGTACATCATGATCCTGCATTGTATACGGAAGAGGTTGCCAAGGTTATTGCTGAGGCCATTGCCCTACGCAGCAAGGAGGATAAGGATTTAGGAAAGGCAATGCGTCCTGCAATTGAAGATGCCTTGAATATTTCTATTTCTGAAAATCCTAAACCTCTTTCTGATGCTTTATTTCCTGTGATGGGCCCCGCTATTCGCAAAGCCATTCAACATGCCATTGCAGGTATGTTGCAGTCATTGAATAAATCTTTGGAATATGCGTTTTCTGTCAAAAGCCTAAAATGGCGCTTGGAAGCTGCGCGCACAGGTAAGTCTTTTGCCGAGGTGCTGCTGCTGCATACATTGAAGTATCGTGTTGAGCAAATCTTCTGGATTCATAAAGAATCGGGCTTATTGTTAAAGCATTTATCATTTGACCCATCGCTCGATGAAGATGCTGATGTGGTCTCTAGCATGTTGACCGCAGTGAGAGATTTTATACAAGATTCTTTTGCAGGTGATGGTGAGCAAGAGGTGCAATCCATGCGTTTGGGTGATCTTGTAATTTTTGTAGAGCAAGCCCCTGATAGCGTGCTTGCGATGGTGTGTCGAGGGAACCCTCCCCTTTCTTTGCGAGAAAACATGGAGCAAACACTCGAAAATTTACAGCAAGAATTCCATCCTGTTTTAAATAATTTTGAAGGAGACGCTACATTATTTGATAGTGCTCAAGAGCAATTATCGTCTTTGATGTTGGTTGATTATGTGAACGAGGAAAAAAAGAAGTCACCTGTTAAATTATTGGTGGGCGTAGGGCTCTCTTTATTGATATTGCTGGGCTATTGGGGTTGGGGTGAAATCCAGGATATACAGCAGCAAGAGCGTTGGCATGCTTATGTGAAAGCGTTGAAGAGTCAGGATGGTATTGTTGTTACGGATGCGAAAGAGGAGAATGGACAGTATTATATTTCTGGGTTAAGGGATGGCTTGAGTGTGGACCCTGTGTCTATGTTGTCGCAGTTTCAATTCAACAAGAAAAATGTTCACTACGATTTTCAGCCTTACCATGCCCTCCAAGCAGACTTTGTTTTGAAACGCATTCGCCAACGTTTATCTACTCCAGAAACAGTATCAATGCATATAAAAGATGGTGTGCTGTATGTGTCAGGGAAGACTTCTAGCGATTGGATAAAAACATTTCATGCTATGCGCTATTGGATTGATGGTGTTCATGCTATCAACGATAAAGGGCTGCATGAGCGCAGCAGTTTGCTTGATAGGGTAAAAAAAATAACCCAACCACCTGATAGTATCATGATGACTATGCAAGACTCAAAGCTATTGATTAGTGGTTCTTCGACAGCAGAATGGCTGCAACATGCCAGAAATGCGTTGCAAGGAATTAAGGAAGTTACAGCCTATGATGATAAAAGTGTTGAAATCATAGATTCTCTTTCAGCTATTTTGAGAAGAGCGAATGAGGCACTAAATCCTCCGAAAACTGTACGGCTGTATGTCACAAAAACGAAACGTATTGTTGCGAAGGGATATGCCTCTTCATCATGGATAACACAAGCCAAGCATGGAGTGAAGACGATTGCTTATGCCCGTGGGTTTGATGATAAGAAGCTGCAAACAATAGAACAATTTGTGTTGCAACATGCGACAAAAGTATTGCTGCCACCTTCTTCTGTGCATTTAACCTTTTCTAAAGGTACGCTGATAGCATCAGGGCAAGCAGATGTGGCTTGGATGAAGATGGCAAAAGGGAAAGCTTTAGGTATTAAAGGTGTTGAACAATTTGATGTATCGAATGTGCAACTAAGTGTGTCATCTTGGCAAACATTAAAGACCGTCATTGATAAAACCCAGCTTGTTTCTTTGGCTAATTCGCCAACGCTCCAGTCAGAGGATAAGAGAATATTGCAAACATTAGCATCGCGGTATCAGAAAGCTTTAAAATTAAATCCATCCAGTGTGCTAGCAATAGATTTCTCGTATGGAAGCGGAGAAAAACTGGTGACCCAATTGCGATATAAAAAAATATCTCAAGTACTGGCTAAATATGGTTTGAAGGAGAAGCATGTTCGATTAAGTTTTCATGGTCATAAGCAATCAACCCAAGGTAGCCATATGACATTCACGTTATTATCCGATAGGGAAAGAAGCTAATGCTTCAAAAGAAAATTTGCATTTTGGGCGCTGCTGGGGCGGGGAAAACAAGCCTAACAGCGCAATTTGTGTATAGTAAATTTTCCGAAAAATATTTGTCAACTATGGGTGTTAAAATAGACCGTAAGAAGGTTGTGGTAGGCGATACACAAGTCAACTTAATGATTTGGGATATTCATGGTGAAGAAAAGTTTAAGAAGATCACAAGTAGTTATTTGCGTGGTGCATCAGGTCTTGTGATGGTGGTGGATGGTACGCGTCCTGAGACGATAACGATAGCAAAAGAAATCTTGCAGCGTGTTGAGCAAGATGTGGGTGATTTGCCTTATGTGTGGTTGTTGAATAAAGCAGACTTGGTGGATGAATGGAGCCTTTCTGAGCGGCATTTAAATGACTTGAAAGAGATGAATAAGCCAATCTATCACACCAGTGCTAAAACGGGAGAACATGTAGAGGATTCCTTTTTGGCACTTGCGGAAATGTTATTGTTAGGATGAATAAGCTTCCAGAACTGCTTTATCAGCATATTGCATCACATCATATCAAGCAGCTTGAGCTTGCATGGTTAAAAATATCTCCTAATAGTGAAGAAATTATTTCTGTTGGTGGTGCTTGGCAGCATTATTTTCAACGTTTGCCAGTATCAGGAGATAGTATTTCGGATATATGCGAACCTCTATTGGGGATGTTGCCATTTACAAAAGATTTTGAATTACCACAGATGCAGTTATCCGAGGGGCAATATACAGATATCTCAGCAGTGAAAGATGAGGAGTGTGATTGGTTATTGTTTTGTGATGTAACTGAACATACCAAACAGTTGCAACAGTATCAGCAAGCTTCCAATGATTTGGTGTTATTAAAGGGAGAACTTAATAGGACGCTAGACCGCTATGTGGGGCATCATGTGGCTGAACGTGTTGCGCAAGGAAAATTACAATTAAATTTAGCAGGTGAACGAAGGGAAGTTAGTACGCTATTCGTAGATATTCGTGGTTTTACCCCTTTTAATGAAAGTCATGACGCGCAAATAGTGATGCAAACATTGAATGAATATATGGATGGTATGTTGGCACCCGTGTTATCCAAGGATGGTATGGTGGATAAAATCATAGGGGATGGGGCGATGGCACTTTTTGGCGTGTTAGATTCTAAATATTCGAATGCCCAAGCGGCATTCTTTGCAGCACAAGATATGTTGAAAAATATCGCCACATTAAACAAGCATCGCCAACAGCAAGGATTGGTGCAACTTGGTATTGGTATCGGCATTGCGACAGGTGATGCTGTTTTGGGTATGCTGGGATCACACGATAGACGCTGTTTTACCGCCATTGGGCGACATGTAAATGTCGCAGCACGCTTAGAGTCCAAGGCTTGTGCGGGTGAAATATTGGTCGATTTAGAAACATATCGCAGATTGGAAAATTCGGATGAGTTTGTACTGCGACGTTTATTTCTTAAAGGGATTGGTGAAGTGGATGGTTATGCTTATGGATTTTCTAAATGATTTCTGAAAGAAACATGTCGACTTTTTTTCGATCAAGGTAAAACCAGCTACCTGATTTTTGGGTTAGTACGCCTGTTTTTACAAGTTTCTTTATCTCACGGGTAACTGTTTCACGTTGGCAGCTTATAAGTTGTGCTAGTTCTGCATGGCTTGGTATCAATAAACGAATACGGTTTTCCTTGCTTGTTGATTGGTCAGCAAGGGTTTTAAGGTAACGGCATATTTTCATGCTAATATTGGGTTGTGCTAAGCGACATACGACTTCATGGGTTTTAAGGTAACGTTGTAAAAATAACGCGGTTATTTTTTTCAGGAAGTCATAGTCTTGAAGGCGTGTATTGAATTCATGTTCGCTAATTTCTAAAAGAATGGAGTCTTCATCAGATGTTGCAGTAGCACTGCGAGCCGACAGGCCAAACATGGCGATTTCACCGATAAGCTGATGCTTATGCAAATGATAAAGTAACATTTCATGCCCATTAGCGGCGATTAAGGAAATACTAAAAGACCCTTCTAAAATGAGAAAGCAATTATGATGATGTGGCTCACCAGCATATAATAAATGCTCTCCTTTTTTTACATGTCGCGTTTTATTGGATGAAAAATCATCTTTGGTAAATTGGTCATTCACGATTATATCCCCATGTCATCATGATTAAGATGAGTGAGCCTGTGCTATATGTCAAGATATAACATTATTGGTGATAAATAGCACAATCATTGGGGAATTGTGCAGCATATCATGCGTTTTTCTGAGTGGTATGGGTAGAGGGGAGTGTATGATTCTATTTGTGGATGATGATAGAGGAGTATTAGAGATATGGGTGATGTTGTTAGAAGAAATGGGTTATCAAGTTATTGGATGCGATTCACCAGAGAAGGCTTTAAGTGAGGCTAGTAGTCATAAAGATAGGATTACAGCTATTGTGAGTGATTACTGTATGCCTAATATGTTGGGAACAGATTTGATTCAAGCCGTTGAGGAAATGATTCCTAATATTAAAAAAGTGCTGGCTACAGGGCATGCGCCTACAGAAATACCCATGGGTATTACGTTAATAAAAAAACCATATTTGCTTAATACACTATTAAGTGCTTTAGAAAAAGAAGTCTTACCAGAAAGATAAAAATGTGGGCATAAAATTTATTGTAGTTTAGCTATATGATTCAGACTTATTACGATGGCAATCATGGATAAGAAAATTATTTACGATAAAAAAAGCCCCGCAACAGCGAGGCTTTTTGAGAGGAATTTCAAGAAATGTCTATCAGACTGAAATTTCGAGACTGTAAATTAGTTTGTGTATCTGCTTATTATTCCCCAAGGAGATAAGCAA
>CAJXLC010000042.1 GCA_913055645.1 uncultured Pseudomonadota bacterium
GCAAGTCCGATGACAACGGGTTATTTCGCAAGTCTTCTTTGACTGCCAATACCTGGGCGATAATCTCACCTGCTGTGAGGTTGGCTTCAAATTTCTGCGTGCCAGTATGACAAAAAGGGCAGTCCAACACACAGCCTACTTGCGATGATATGCATACAGTTCCACGTTCAGGCTCTGGAATGAGTACAGTTTCAACAGTTTTTCCACTTACTAATGAGAATAGGTATTTGCGTGTGCCATCTTCAGAGCATTGGCGTTGTATAAGTTTGAGTGGTTGGCAACACAGGTTGCGATTGAGTGCAGTACGCAAATCTTGTGGTAAATTACGCATATCATCAGGGTTTAAAACACCTTTATTACGCCAATCCATGATTTGTTTGGCACGAAATAGCGGAAAACCCCAATCAGAAACCATATTTTTTAACGTTTCCAAGTTTAAGGCGGGTAATTGCTCAAGAGTCTTATTCATGATGCGCATACTATATGACAAGCCTTTTCCAATACAGAATGATTTCAGATAGCTTGTTGCGCGTGAATACCTTAGCAGCTTTAGAAGAAGTAAACATTGAACGTGATGAATTTGAGAAAATGCTCCAATTTTCCCGTTTAATGTTTCAATTAAAACAAAACAGCCATTATATAACATCATTAAAAGAGCAGCTTCCAGTTACAGCAGATGCGATGTTTGATGAGTCATCCATGCTTATGGGTTATGACTTTCATTTAACTGATGATGGACCCCGCTTGATTGAAATTAACAATAATGCAGGTGGCTTGTATATTGGTGGTAATCGGTGGATGAAACAGCCCGCGATTGCAGAACTTGTTGGTACATTGGAAGAGCGTATATCAGGCATGTTTCCCGATACTTGGCAAACCATTGCCATTATGGATGAAGATGTAACTCAGCAGTATATGTATCCAGAAATGCAGCATTATGCAACTTTATTACGGAAAACTGGGCGTACTGTTTTTCTTGTTAGCCCTGAAGATATAGAATTAAAAGATGATGGTTTGTATGTAGAGAATCAGCGTGTGGATGGTATTTATAATCGCCATACCGATTTTTATCTTGATACACCTGAATTGGCTGATATTCGTACGGCATTGATGGCAGGGCAGGTAGCTTTAAATCCGCATCCGCGTAGTTATGCCTTATTGGGTGATAAATCGCGTATGGTGGACTGGTGGCATCAAGGTTTGTTAGAAGGTTGCTTATCTAGTGATGATGTTAGCTTTATTCGCTCAGTTGTACCTGAAATTCATTTGCTTTCGGCTTGTGATAGGACACAACTATGGCAAGAGCGTAAAGCTTGGGTGTTTAAACCAGCAGCAAGGCATGGCGGTAAAGGTGTTGTGCTGGGCAAAGGCATGAGTCGCAAACGTTTTGAAAGTCTTGATGATGAAACCACTGTGGTACAATCCTTTGTGCCCGCTAGCCAAATTGAACATGGAGATGTGCCATATAAATTTGATGTGCGTTTATATATGCATGGAGAGGGCTTGATTGCTGTGGCAGGGCGCTTATGGCGCGGGCAAGTGACCAATTTTCGTGAAGATGGTAGTGGTTGGGTATCATTGAATATATGATAGATTTAAGTGTGGCGATGGTCATTCCTGTGCTTAATGAAGAGAAGTTATTGCAACAACATATCGTCAAATTTAAAGCTTTGGAAAAAGATTGTTATATCATGTTTTGCGATGGTGGTTCGGATGATGAAACATGTGCCTTATTGCAGAATCATGATTTGAATTACTGCCTGAGCCCAAGTGGACGTGCTTTGCAAATGAATGCTGGTGCAGCGGCTTGTAAAAAAACAATAAAAAGTGACATTCTTCTTTTTAATCATGTAGATACAATTATATCTTCAAATGATATTGAGCTTATAAAAAGGACTATGCGGGATAGTTCCATTGTGGGTGGACGCTTTGATGTACGTTTATCGGGTGAAGGTTTTGCATTCAGAGTGATTGAATTTATGATCAATTTTCGTTCACGCCTCACAGGTATTTCAACGGGCGATCAATGCCAATTTGTGTGTAGTTCTGTATTTGGAGAAATGGGAGGTTTTCCTGAGTTGGCACTAATGGAAGATGTGGCATTTTCAAAACGCTTAAAACGCTATGGAAACATTGCTTGTTTGAAAAATAAGGTGGTTACCTCCAGTCGTCGCTGGGAAAAACATGGTGTTGTAAAAACAGTATGGTTGATGTGGAAGTTGCGTTTTTTATATTGGTTGGGTAAGTCACCTGAAAAATTAGCGAAGATGTATAGAAATGCGCGATAGAAACACACTTGTGATTATTATGTGCAAAGCACCTGTTGAAGGAAAGGTGAAAACACGTTTGATGTCAACATATACTGCCGCCGAAGCAACTGCATGGCATAAAGCGATGGCAACAACTGTGATTGAGCGTGGCAAACGTTTATTTCACTATGTTTGGTTGGCGGCAGATGATATATCACACCCATTTTTCACATCTTTTGAAGTTCCCATGTACGCACAGGGAGAAGGGAGCTTGGGCGAGCGCATGTGTTCTTTGATGGAACAAGCCTCACAAGCTGGTTTTGAAAAGCTATTGTTTCTAGGAACAGATTCACCGCATATGTCGGATGAGCGTTTACTACAGGCGAGTTCCGCATTGGATGATTGTGATATTGTATTGGGAGCTGTGGACGATGGTGGTTATGATTTGATTGCGATAAATCATACCTATCCCGCATTGTTTTCGGATATTAGCTGGGGTTCAGAGCATGTTTTACAACAAAGTGTCGCTATCGCTCAAAAAGAGGGCTTACATTACCTTGTGCTTGAAGAAAGCTTTGATGTAGATACCCCCGATATGTTGATGAGAGCCATTCGTGCTGGTTGGAACGCTCCAATGAAGCCTTAATTATTCAGACTCTTGAGTAACAAAATAGTAAGTTTACCATTTTGTTACGCATTCGTTGGTTGTTCGCAACGCGAGCTTTATCGTTATTGTGGAAATAAATCAGGAAATTGCAGCTGTAAGCGTTGCAGTTCATGTTTCATTTGATTGTAGAAGCTTACATCACTTACAGGTAAATGCAGAGTGCGGTGCAATAGTTTCTTACTTTTTGGTACGTGACTACGCATATTTTGTTGCCAAATATTGGGCATATCATCATCGGCAAGCATGGTTGAAAGCATGATATGGGATAGATGAACAAGCATAATGGCTGGTTGCACATCATTTGGCCATGAATCAATACCATGCCAACATGGATGATGGTGATAATAAATAAAGTGATGAATGCTACGTGGCAGTTTCCAGTGTAAAGCCAACATCATGCCTGCATCAATATGCGTATAACCCAAAATATCCCATTCTGCTTTTAAAGCCGGTGTGCCTTGGGCAATGCTTTCACGAAGTTCAGAAAGTTTATCCTCATCTTCGATATGTAGGATAACCAACTTACCAATATCATGTAACATACCAAATAAACTGGCTGATTGGCGATCAACGATTTGACTGTACTCACTCAAGTTACGCGTAAATAAAGCAATGGCTTGAGCATGAAAATATAGATATTGTACATCATCTTGTGATGTTTCATTGCCAATTTCAGGTATAAGCATTTGCAAGATAACTTCTTGTGCAGCATCCATTCCCAAGCGTGTTAAAGCCAAGGCAATATGGGTGACTGGCGGGTTTCCGGGTATGGCATATGCCGCTGAATTACATATTTTTAATATATGCGCAGTTAAAATAGGATCCTTTGAAATCAATTTAGCAAGATCGGATGCTGCAGCATCAGGGCTATTCAAAACCCCTTGAATTTGCTGCCATATTTCAGGGAGTGGAGCGATAGTCGCGATACCTTGACGCAAATGCTGCAATGTCGTCATGGCAATAGATGGTGGCGCAATCAAATCCAAAGGTGGTGTATCTGGCATGACTGGAGACATGCTTTTAAATACCCAAATTAGACTATTTTTTACAATATCTTCTTCTTTTTCTTCGGGTTCATGAAAGTGAGCAGAAGGCATGGTACTGACTGTTTGATTGGGCCGATATTGTAAATCAGAGAAATGTTTTATGATATTTTTACCACTAAGAGAAAGAGGTTCTTTTGCTTCTAACTCAAGCAATGCTTTAGATAATTCATCACAACTTTGGAAACGTTTCTCAGGGTCTTTTTGCAAAAGCTTGAGGATAATATCTGATAATACAGGAGAAACACCATCATGAATATCTTGTGGCTTGGGTGGCTCCTGTCGAACCTGTTTTTCCATAATTTCAAACTCACCGCCACCATTTGTGGTAAATGGTAAATGCCCAGTTGCAAGTTTGAATAATATAATGCCAATGGCATATAAATCTGAGCGTGCATCGAGTTTTTGCCCAAGTACTTGTTCGGGAGCCATAAAATAATAGCTGCCAACTGGGTTATTGCCTGAATCAGTAATATCATCTTGTGCCACATTGCTTTTGGCGAGTCCAAAATCCATGATTTTTATGCCACCATCGTCACATATAAATATGTTAGATGGCTTTAAATCGCGGTGTGTAATACCTTGACTATGTGCTGCTTCTAGACCTTGAATAATCCCCTCTGCTACACAGTGAACTTCAGCGGTGCTAAGGACTCCATGATGTTTTACATATTGTTTAAGAGAGCAACCTTTCAGTAACTCCATCACAATGCCCAAACTATCATTATGCTTATAAACGCTTATAAAACGAATGACATTGGGGTGTTCTATTTTGCCTTGTGAGCGGGCTTCTCTTTCGAAACGTTGCACCTGCTGACTGTCATGAATCAATTCTTTATGAAGCACTTTGATAGCGACTTCTTCTTTTGTATCATTATGGACAGCACGATAAACGATGCCCATACCACCACGTCCAATTTCTTCATAGAAAGTATATGTATGCTCTTTTTGCGTCATATCATGCACATCCTATGTTATTTGGATGTAGAAGAAAACGTAAACGGTGCACTGGGGTCTAACCAACCATGCGAGGCACCTTGAATGCTATCGGCATAAGGTAAATAAGGCTTGATATCCAACACTGGCGTACCATCAAGCATATCTAGCCCTTCAATAAACAATGTGCGTTTTTTGATACTGGTTAATGTTACAGCGGACAAGCCAATACTATTGGGGCGGTGGGGCGCGCGGGTTGAAAATAATCCGCGTCGAATATCCGAGCCTCGTGGAGGCATAACAGTAGGATTCCATCCTTGATTGAGATGCATCCAATAAATAACCCAAATGTGTGTAAAACTATCCAAATCACTCAATGCCTGCTCAAAATTCAGCCCAGCATGTAATTCGATATGCCCTTTGGCAGGGGTAGCTAAATTTGCTTGGCGTGGTGCAGTAAAACGTTCCTTAAATGGACTATGAACAACACCAATTGACTGCATTTCAATGCTTAATGGGCTGCAACCTTCATGTTGGAATGTATCGGTATAGTTTTTCGCATCTTTTTTAGGTTTCATGCATCAACAGAGGAGGGGTATTCGATTTTTATTTTATCATCTTCAAGTGCAATAAGGGCTTTTCCACCTTTTTGTAATGCACCAAATAAAATAGCATCTGCCAACGGCTTTTTAATTTCATTTTGAATAAGTCGTGACATTGGACGTGCTCCCATTTGCACATCATGCCCATGTTTGGCGAGCCATATGCGAGCTGCGTCACAAACTTCTAGTTCAACTTTCTTTTCAAGCAGCTGCATTTCAAGTTCGATCAAGAACTTATCTGTTACATGTAGAATCGTATCTTTATCCAAAGCTGAAAATGGAATGACCGCATCCAAACGATTGCGAAACTCTGGCGTAAACAAGCGTTTAATTGCTTCTTCATCGCGACCTTCACTAGATTGAGGGTTAAAGCCAATAGCATTCTGTTGCATTTCAAATGCACCTGCATTGCTTGTCATAATGACAATCACATGCCTAAAATCGGCAGAACGACCATTGTTGTCAGTCAGTTTTCCATGATCCATGACTTGCAGTAGAATATTAAATAAATCTTGATGAGCTTTTTCCATTTCATCGAGCAAAAGAACTGCATGCGGATGTTTGTTAATAGCATCGGTGAGCAAGCCGCCTTGTTCATAACCAACATAGCCTGGAGGGGCACCAATCAAGCGGGAAACAGCATGGGCTTCCATATATTCAGACATATCAAAACGAATCAACTCAATGCCCATAATGCGTGCTAATTGGCGAACGACTTCGGTTTTACCAACCCCAGTTGGTCCAGAAAATAAAAAACTACCAATAGGTTTATCAGGATGCGATAAACCAGCGCGTGATAAACGAATGCTCGCAGATAGTTTTTCAATGGCATTGTCCTGCCCAAAAATAGCCAATTTTAAATTGCGTTCAAGATGTTCAAGGCTTTGCCTGTCATTTGATGATACCTGACGGGCAGGGATGCGAGCCATGCTAGCAATGGTTGCCTCAATATCGGTGATATTGATTTGTTTTTTGCGTTTACCATCGGTTTTTAAGTGAACCGAAGCGCCAGCTTCATCCAACACATCAATCGCAGAATCAGGTAAACGTCTATCCTGAATATACCGCGATGCCAATTTAGCTGCCGTTAAAATGGCCGTTTGGCTGTAGTGGATATCATGATGCTCTTCAAGGCGATCCTTCAAACCTTTAAGAATTTCCACAGTATCTTCAATGCTAGGCTCTTCCAAATCGATTTTTTGAAAACGGCGAGAGAGTGCAGATTCTTTTTCAAAGACACGGCGGTATTCTTGATAGGTTGTAGCCCCCATGCAGCGCAGTTCACCATTGGCTAAAGCTGGTTTGAGTAAGTTTGATGCATCCATTGCGCCACCATTAGCGGATCCAGCACCAATAATGGTGTGAATTTCATCAATAAATAGAATCGCTTTATCTTCTTTCGCCATCGCACCAATAATGGCTTTCAAACGCTCTTCAAAATCACCGCGATATTTTGTACCTGCCAATAATGAGCCCATATCTAAAGAAAATACCTTGGTATCATGCAATACTTCAGGTGTTTCACGCTGCACAATGCGCAAAGCCAAGCCTTCTGCGAGAGCGGTTTTTCCAACACCAGCTTCACCCACCAATAGGGGGTTATTTTTACGCCGACGACATAAAATATGCATACAACGGTTTAATTCATCATCACGCCCAATCAATGGATCAATTTTTCCTGCCAGCGCACGTTCATTTAGGTTGATACAAAATCGTTGTAGCGGGGAGGCATCACTACCTTTTTGAGTCTGCTCATCAGAGCTAATCTGATCATCCGATTTATCGGGAAGACTTAATGCGCCATGTGATATAAATGCCACAACATCAAGCCGCGTAATGCCTGCACGATTGAGGAAATAGACTGCATGGGAATCTTTTTCCGAGAAAATGGCAACAAGTGCATGCGCTCCCGTAACTTCTTGTTTACCTGCAGCTTGCACATGCATCACCGCCCGTTGAATCACCCGTTGCAAACCAACACTGGCAACTGTTTCGCCCTCATCTTCTGCCAGTACAACAACATGTTCTTGAATAAAAGCTTCAATTTCCTCACGTAAAGCTTGAGTGTCCACACTCAAACCTTCCAACACATGCTTGGCTTCCATATTATCAAGTAAACCCAATAGCAGGTGTTCAACAGTCACAAATTCATTACGGCGCAAGTGCGCCACTCGAAAGATATCGTTTAATGATTGTTCAAGGTTTTCATTTAATATACCCATATTTTCACCTTACTTTACATGCATTATCATTAACTATCGGTAAATCATCACACGACTCAATTGCTAATATTTTATAGCTAGCAAGACTCATGCTATAATTTATCTAGTCGTCCGTTTGTTGCTCAAAACTACAGCGTAATGGATATTCATCTTTGCGGCAATGGACTTCTACCTGTGCCACCTTACTTTCTGCAATGTCTTTTGGATAAATGCCACAAATACCAAGCCCCTTTTTATGAATATGCATCATAATATCTGTTGCACTGGCTTCATCGTGTTGAAAATACTTGATTAATAGCTCTACAACAAAGTCCATCGGTGTATAATCATCATCAAACATGATAACCTTATACAGAGGCGGCTTTTTCAATGCAGGTTTTTCTGTTTGAATGTCGGGCGTGGTAATTATATCTGTATCCATGCCGCAATGATAGAGACTGTGAATGTATTTTTCGAGAGGGGAAACACTATGGCTGAATTAAAATGTATTTTATGGGATGTCGATGGCACATTGGCTGATACCGAACGTGATGGGCATCGAGTTGCATTTAACATGGCTTTTGAAGAAGCTGGTATGGATAGACGTTGGAACGTCGAGACTTATGGTGAATTACTGAAAGTTACGGGCGGTAAAGAACGCATGCAATTTGATATTAAGCGCGGTGGTATGGCAGATATGCCTTATGAAAAGGTTGCTGCATTGCATGCTCGTAAAACTATTCATTACCAAACATTAATTGCGGATGGTCTTATTCCTTTGCGCTCAGGTGTATTGCGTTTATTAGAAGAGGCTTATGCTGAAGGTATTACACTTGGTATTTCGACCACCACAACACCCGCAGCCTTGGATGCTTTGATTGAACACTCACTGGGTAAAGAATGGTTTGATAGGTTTGCAGTGTTAGCAGCAGGGGATGTTGTGCCAGCGAAAAAGCCTGCGCCCGATATTTATAATTATGCGATGGAAAAATTGGCTGTAAAACCTGAGCATACACTTGCTTTAGAAGATTCAGGCAATGGCTGGTTATCAGCTAAAGCGGCAAATTTGAAGACTGTGATTACAGTCAATGGTTATACGGCTAATCAAGATTTTGATGGCGCAGATTTAATTGTATCCGAGTTGGGCGATAAAGGGTGTGAAGCTATTCAAGTATTGGGTAATAAGCATGGCCTGACTGGGCTTGAATATGTGACATTGTCACACTTTAAGTCCATTATGGCAGGCTGATATGACGGTCAAAACTATGCAACTTTTTGATACGCACTGCCATATAGACTTTGAACATTTCGATGATGATAGGGGTGATGTATTTGAGCGTATGCAAGAAGCTGGTGTAACGCGCATTGTGGCTGTTGCCGTAGAATTAGAGCAAACCTCACGTTTGATAAAGTTGGTGGAATCCCGTGATGGGGTTTGGTTTTCAGTCGGAGCACATCCCAATCATGAAATGGTTAATGAACCGACTGTTGAACAACTATGTGAGCTTGCAGAACATAAAAAGTGTGTGGCAATAGGGGAGACGGGCATGGACTTTTTCCGAACCCATGTTGACCCAGCGATTCAAGAACAGCGTTTTCGCACCCATATCCGCGCAGCGCATGCGGTGAATAAACCCGTGATTGTACATATGCGTGAAGCTGATGAAACTACGCTTCGTATTCTTAAAGAAGAAAATATCGCAGGCTGTGGTGGTATCATGCATTGTTTCTCATCGAACTGGGAAGCTGCGAGCCAGGCTTTGGACATGGGTATGTCGATTTCTTTCTCAGGCAATGTGACATTCAAACGCAATGATGAACTTCGCGCTGTTGCAGCCAAAGTACCTGAAAAATCTTTGTTGATTGAAACAGATTCGCCATACCTTGCACCAGTACCCAAACGCGGTAAACGCAATGAACCAACATTTGTAAAGCACGTAGCTCAGTGTGTGGCTAATGTGCGCCAGATACCAGTGCAAGAATTAGTTGAAATCACGACTGCAAATGCTATGAGACGTTTCCAACTCATCTAATTAAAACACCTAGAAAACAAATTGGCGTGGCGGGTCGCACAAAAAGCCTAATTGAAATGCAAAAAGGGCTTAGAATCGATTTACCTTCTTAATATTTTTATTTTATAAAACGTCGCATAATGGATATTATGTAAAGTTATATAAAATAGCCTATATAAGAAAATGGTTTAAAAGTATATTATATAATCAGTGGTTAAGCTTATCTTGGCAATATGTTACTTGCTTATATGTTTCACAGGAATATGTTACTTGCTGATATAACGTTAAGTACCAAAAGGTCTAAAAATGCCAGATAGAATTATAAATATATCTAATAATTTCGATAAGTTATATAAACTTATGAAAGTATTGCGTGAAGAGTGCTCTTGGGATAAAGAGCAAAGCATTGAAAGCTTGAAGCGTTATACCCTTGAAGAAACACATGAAGTCTTAGAAGCGATTGATATTGCATCCAAGCAGGGGGATTGGAATCCCCTACTTCAAGAGCTTGGTGATCTTTTACTGCAAATATCTTTCTATGCCTGTATTGCCGAAGAACAGGGGAAATTTAATTGGGATGATATTGTCGAGTCTTTGGTCACGAAGATGATTTATAGGCACCCCCATGTCTTTGGTGATGCCACACCATCTGATTTGAATGAGCAATGGGAGTCACTTAAAGATAATGAGCATCAAGAGCGTAAAAGTTTAATGGATGGTATTCCACCACTACCTGCCCTTAAATATGCGCAAAAGCAGCAAGATCGTGCGGCGCGTGTTGGATTCGACTGGGTGCAAGCAAGTGATATTATGGAAAAAATGCGCGAGGAAATGAATGAGTTGGAAGTTGAAATACAGTCCAATGCACCTCTAGCTCGCCTTGAAGATGAATTTGGTGATGTGTTTTTTACACTGGTAAACCTTGCTCGCAAGCTTGATTTGGACGCTGAGTTATGTTTGATGACCACGAATCGTAAGTTTGAAAAGCGTTTTCGCGGTATGGAGCTACTTAGTGAAAAGCGTCAAATTTCATTGAAAGATATGGATACAAATGCGCTTGAACAACTTTATAAAGATGCTAAGAAGGAGTTACGAAGCAGAGGTGATGGATAAAAAAGGTGCCTTCAGAGATACAATTCATCATGTAAATATTATGGCTGCTTATGAATGAAAGCTTTCCACAACAATTTTCTGAAACTGTTTAACTTCATATGGTTTTTGAATAAATCCATTGAGCCCTTTGCCTTGGAAACAACTAGTTGCTTCGTCTTCACTATACCCAGATGATAAGATAACTTGCACATTGGGCGAAATTTCCCGCAAAGCATAAAAACAATTTTCACCATTCATACGTGGCATAGTCATATCAAGAATAACGCCAATCAATTCATGCTGATGCTTCTGAAACACTTCAAGACCATGTTGGCCATCCACTGCTGTTACAACGCTATACCCCATATCTTCGAGCAGTAGACGGGCAATTTCACGAATACTTTCTTCATCGTCGATAACAAGCACCATACCTGAACAACCTTTAACGTTTGCAATAGATTTTTGTTCAATTTCTATTGCATTTGTAGTCGAAGAAGTAGGAAAGGCAATTTTAAAAACCGTGCCGTTATTCGGTTCAGAATACAAATTCAAAATGCCATTGTGTCCATTAACAATACCAAGAACAGCACTCATGCCAAGCCCTCGACCTGTAAATTTGGTGGTAAAAAAAGGGTCAAATATTTTCTTTTGGGTAGCTATATCCATACCGCAACCAGAATCGGAAACTTCCATAAAAATAAAGCTACCTATTGCAGTGCCAACTTTATGTAAAGAGCTCTCTAAATATGCATCATCCACTTGCATTAACCCTGTTGTAATCGTGATTGAACCACCCGACCTATCCATTGCTTCAGAAGCATTGATGACTAAATTCATGATGATTTGTTGTATTTGAGTGATGTCAGCATTAATGATGGGTAATGCTTCATCCAAATGACATTGCAAAGTAATATTTTTTCCGATTGAAGTTTCCAGCAATGGCATCATTTCAGTAATTAGGTGTGATAAATCAACTGGTTGAATAATAAACATACCTTTACCTGAATAAGCCAGCATCTGCTTGCAAAGGTTGGCTGCTTGTAAACCTGATTGTTTGATAGATTCAAGATGACCCATTGCTGATGAATCAGTATCAAGTTTACGTGTTGCAATATCTGCATTGCCAATAATAGCAGTCAAAATATTATTAAAATCATGGGCGATACCACCAGCCAATACACCAAGTGATTCAAGCCTATCGACATGTTCGACTTGCTGTTGCAAGGCAATTTCCTTGCGTAGATCACGAGCAACCACCGCGAAATGAGTTGGGTTCCCATGCTTGTCTGATAAAGCCATGAATGCGCAGTCCATCGAAACAGGCTTTGAATTTTGATCAAGGAATTCACACTCTGTTTTAACAGTCTGTTTTAACGATTGAGGAAAAATCTCTTCTGTCAGCGTTTTATATGTTTCAGAGCTATGAAAATGTTCAACTTTCATTGTATTCAAAGGTGTATTTTTTCTCAAACCCAACATTTTTCTGCCCGCATGATTAATATAAAGAACCTGACCATCTTGATCAGCCATACCAACGAAGTTCGGCGATGCTTCAATAATAGCAGCAAGGTCTCGAATCTTGCTTGTTCGTTCTTCAACCAACGCTTCTAATTTGTCATGAGAAGCGCGGAGCGCCTTTTCCGCAACTTTGCGTTCACTAATATCCCGAAAAACCATAACATAAGCAAGGATATCGCCTTGCTTAACAACTGAACCAATAAATTCAACGGGTACCTCTGAACCATCTTTGCATTGAGCTATGCCCTCAATACGTCGATTTATTAATGCTCCCCGACCACGCTTCAAGTGGCGGTGAAAATTATTTAAGTGCGCATTGCGTAATTGTTTAGGAATAAGAATATTTTCAATCAACTCCCCTAATACGTCAGACTTATTATAACCAAATATTTGCTTAGCCATGGGATTCCATGATTGGATAGCGCCCTGTTGGTCAACACGCACAATGGCATCCATGGAATTTTGGACAATCAGTTCAGACCAGGCTCTAGCCTTTTCCAATGCCTCAGATTTTTCGGCAATACGTTGTTGATAGGATTGCAGTTGTTTTTGGAAAGGTGATTGAGAATGACTTCCCTCAAGTTGACGCATACGCTTGGTTAACGCTTTAATCGTTTCTTGAGCCGCACATAGTTCTTGCTGTAGCTGTTTGTTTGTAGGATTACTACTCATTTTGAACCTAATAAAGCTAGTGCTACAAATGTTTGATTTATATGTAGCCCCTGCCACTGCTCCCCATAGGTGTCAAAACCAATCATATGATCAGTAATGGCGTTGGTCTTTTCAGCTAGTAATTGATTGATATCGACTTCTCCTTCCAAAGCTCGATAAATACAATTACAGATAAGCAATAGACGTATGTCCCCCATATCTTGTTTAAGTTCCAACATGAGTTTGTCGTATTCCAAAGCCATATCTTGATGTTTACACAAGTTAAGCACCATACCTTCTTCAATTGCACAGCCGAATTCAAGCGAATCACTTTCATAAACCTGCCTGATAGCACGTACATAACATTCATTTCCATAGGGGTAAATAAGCGGATGATTCGAAAATATTTGTGGCGTTAGTTCCTTGACATCCAGACCTAATAATTGGGCATAACGCTGCGCTGCTGGTATGCCATCCAGACGATAAACCAGACGCTTTTTGACATCGGTTTTGGTAATGACGACATCGACATCGCCAGGAATAAAATGTTGATGTTTTATGGCGCGAAAAGGGATTTTGCTTTCTGCTAAAATAAATACAGCTGTATTCTGATAGGCATTACCATTGGCAATGACATAAGTGCCTTCAAATTTAAGGTTATCACCTGCAGAGCCTCCCAGTAATGGAATGTCACCCAACTCATTCGACATGGCAGCAATAATAGGCTCTTCTTGGTTACTCATACCATCGAAAAAACTCAAGCAAAAATGTTTTTCTACATGCAAATCAGCCCACTTTATACCCAACTGTTGCAACAGTTCATGACATGTTTTTTTAGCACCCTCGGTGGCAGGCAAGTCTAGATTTTGAAGTACGCTCATACTCCAACGAATATTAGGACTCGTAATACCCAAAAGTACAAGTTCATTATTCTTATGTTGCCCAGCTAGCCATTCCCCTGCAGTTGTACAACCTACAATCAGTGCATGTGGGAAACGTTTGTAAAGATTTGAAGCAATATCTTGAGGGTTTTGGGTTGTGGAATGAAAAACAAACAGTATATCTGGCGATGAATCAGCACTCCAATGTTTGGTCGCTTCTAAAATAGCATCTTGGGCATCACTTTTAGTTGATGAACCGTCAAAAATATTCAACACACTGCCCTCTCTATCCTTAGGTAGCCACAAACGGTGTCCTTTTCACTTGTTGCTTAAAGTTTGTTTAAATAACAATAGCAAAGTTTGTACCAGAATGCTACCTAAATCGTTAAGTTATGTGTAGATATTACTTCCAATATCGATCAAGTCCCAAATGTGCTGTAAATTCACTCTCCATCAGATTCGGATTTTTCATATAATACTCCGCACCTTTTGGCACGGTTGTTTCAGTCTCGCTTCGCGCCATTCATGGAATTCGGTCATATCAAAGTAGCGCTTGCCTGTTGACCATGATTCATGCTTTTCAGCCAGTAAGGCTCCAATCAACCTCATGGCACTCTCTTCGTTAGGAAAGATGCGAATCACCTTCTCGCGTCGCCGTATCTCTTCGTTAAGGCGTTCCTGCATATTGGTCGTGGCCAAGCGCTTGCGGTACTTCTCCGGCAGGCTCATAACTGCCAGGGCGTCTTCCAGGCCACTCTCCAATGTCTCAAGCGCTTTATTGGCCTTGCCTTCGAGCTCATCTGCCAGTTTACGAAAGGCTGTGCGTGCATCCTCTTTACATGCCGAGCCAAAGATGCGCCGCATTCCGACAATCAGGGCCTCTCTGTATTTCTTGTTCGCCCTGGCCCACACATTGCGCATCAGATGAACCTGACAGCGCTGCCAGATGGCGCCCTG
>CAJXLC010000043.1 GCA_913055645.1 uncultured Pseudomonadota bacterium
GCGCTTCATGTTCGATAGCATCGGCCGGGCAGGCAGGCACACAGCCAGTACAGCCAGTGCAGGCTGAAGTATGAAGCTGTGGGGCATGGTCAGGATTCAGTGTGATAGCATCAGCCGGGCATCTGTCCATACAACGGGTACACGCAGGTTTACCCAGATTGGGAAGGCATGTGTTCAGGCAATGTTCGGGCTGGATTTCGGGATATGCGGCAACCATCCCGGAAATATGCCATGTAGATGTTTCTGCGGCTACTCTATTTTATTAGATAGTATATCGCTAGAATTTGCCGCATGATGCAAACGAGATAATTACCTATTCGATTGTTATATTGAAACGCATTGCTGGTATCTTTCTTGACCCAGATGGCTTGTAATCATACAATCAGCGCGCCTGTTTTTGGGCGATATTTAGGAGTTCTGATTATTATCCATGTTTGAATTTGAGAAAATTAAACGCCTTCCCCCGTATGTATTTGCAGAAGTGAATAAGTTAAAAATGGAACTTCGACATGCTGATAAGGATATTATTGATTTTGGCATGGGCAATCCTGATCAGCCCACACCGCAACATATTGTCGATAAACTTTGTGAAGCAGCACAAGATGGTCGTAACCATCGATATTCTGTTTCTAGAGGTATTCCAGGGCTTCGTAAGGCTATTTGTGGTTGGTATAAGCGCAAGTTTGATGTTGATTTGGATCCAGAGACCGAAGCAATTGCTACGATTGGTTCCAAAGAAGGCTTGGCGCACTTGGCTGTTGCCATTACCTCACCTGGGGATTTAATTTTAACGCCAAACCCTGCTTACCCGATTCACCCCTATGGTTTTATTATTGCGGGTTCGGATATTCGCCATGTACCAATGGGGCATGACCGTGATTATTTGGCAGATCTTGAGAAGGCTGTTAAAGATTCTTGGCCTCGCCCTAAAATTGTGATTGTAAACTTCCCATCCAACCCTACGGCGCAAGTTGTGGATTTGGATTTTTATGTGAAATTGGTGGCTTTTGCGCGTGAAAATAATTTGATTGTGGTATCTGATATTGCTTATGCAGAGATTACCTTTGATGATTATGTTTGCCCATCGATTATGCAGGTTCCTGATGCAAAAGATGTGGCTGTTGAGTTTTATTCGCTTTCTAAAACTTATAATATGCCAGGTTGGCGTATGGGTTTTATGGTCGGTAATAAAGAGATTGTTGCAGCTTTGGCAAAAATTAAATCTTATTTGGATTACGGTACTTTTCAGCCGTTACAAATTGCATCCTGTGCAGCGTTGAATGGTTCACAAGATTGTGTAAAAGAGATTCGTACTATGTATCAATCGCGTCGAGATGTATTGATTGATGGCATGCATAATATGGGTTGGATGGCAGATAAGCCCAAAGCATCCATGTTTGTTTGGGCTGAAATCCCTGATGAGTTTAAATCAATGGGCTCGCTGGAATTTTCGAAGAAAATGCTTGTTGAAGCAGGTGTATCAGTATCTCCGGGTATTGGTTTTGGTGATTATGGTGATGAGTTTGTGCGTATTGCTTTGATTGAAAATGAACATCGTACCCGTCAGGCGTTGCGTGGTATGCGGCAGTTTTTACATGCAGGTTCAGGAAGCTAATCATTCATAGTGAGATGCCTAGACAGTGCTTTTATGTGTTAGATATTTGGAGTGAAAATGAGTGAAATTCGAGTAGGTATTTTAGGGTTAGGCACAATCGGTTTGGGTGCAGCACGCATCTTGATTGAGCAACAATCCTTGATGGCACGCCGTTTGGGTAAAACCTTACGTTTGGTTGCGGCTGCAGATCGTAGTTTGGAGCGTGATTTCGGCTTGGATTTATCGAGTGTTCGTTTGAGCGATGATGCCAATGATATTGTCACCGCTGATGATATCGATTTGGTGATTGAATTGATTGGTGGTTATGAGCCTGCACGCAGCTTTGTGGCAACAGCCATTGAGCATGGTAAACATGTGGTGACTGCGAATAAAGCGTTAATTGCCAAACATGGTGAAGAGTTGCTCCCCTTGGCTGAAAAGCATGGTGTGGCGATTGGTTTTGAAGCGGCAGTGGGTGGTGGTATTCCTTGCTTGAAAGCTTTGCGTGAAGGTTTGGCTGCCAATGCAGTTGAATCGGTGTATGGTATTTTAAATGGTACATGTAACTTTATTCTCACCAAAATGGAAAATGAAGGTGCGGATTACGCAGATGTGTTGAAAGAAGCCCAAGAGCTTGGTTATGCAGAAGCAGATCCAACCTTTGATGTGGAAGGCATTGATACAGCTCATAAACTATCTATTTTAGCATCCATGTCATTTGGTTCGAAAATTAAATTTGATGAAGTTTTTACCGAAGGCATTAGTAAAATTACGGCAGCTGATATTGGGGCTGTGGCAGATCTTGGTTATCGCATTAAATTGTTGGGTATTGCCAAGCCACACTGTGTGGATGGTGAGAGTAAAATCGAAATGCGAGTACATCCAACCTTGGTACCATTGTCTGCGCAAATGGCGCAAGTTTCTGATTCATATAACGCTGTGATGGTTTCAGGTGATTTTGTTGAACATACTGTGTATACAGGGCGCGGGGCAGGAGAGCGTCCAACTGCATCTGCGGTGATTGCCGATGTGATGGATATTGCGCGAATTTGTTCTGTGGATGGTGGCGTGAAATATTTGGCTCCTCCGATGGGTTATGTTGCACCAGAACGTCAAGATGTTGCAACATTGCCAATGGCAGATGTGCATAGTGAATATTATTTACGTTTTATGGTGCAGGATGAACCAGGTGTGATTGCTGCGATTAGCTCTATTTTGGCGGATCATCGCATTAGTTTGGAAGCTGTATCACAGAAAGAGCGTCATGCAACGCATGCTGTTGCTGTGATTATGTTGACCCATGGTACTACAGAAGGAAACTTGCAGGCGGCAATGAGCCGTATTATAGCCTTGCCTAGTGTTCAGGAAGATGTGTTGATTCTACGTAAAGAATCATTTGGAGTTTAAGATGCCTCGTTATGAAGGAATTATTAACCGTTACCGTGCGTTCATGCCTATAGCTAAGGATGATGCGATTATTACCTTGTATGAAGGTAACACGCCGTTGCATGAGTCGCATAATTTGCGCAATGCTATCAACCCTGAGCTGAATATTTTTCTAAAATTTGAAGGCTTGAACCCAACAGGTTCTTTTAAAGACCGTGGTATGACCATGGCAGTGACGCAGGCTTATAATGCAGGCTCACGCAAGATTATTTGTGCTTCTACAGGCAATACATCTGCTTCGGCTGCGGCTTATGCCGCGAATTGTGGTATGGAAGCTTATGTGTTGATTCCTGATGGCAAGATTGCTTTGGGCAAGATGAGTCAAGGTATGCGTTATGGTGCAAAAGTGATTCAAATTCGCGGGAATTTTGATGATGCATTGCAAATTGTACGTGATATTTCTGCTGATGGGTCAATTTCTTTGGTGAATTCAGTGAATCCGTTTCGTATTCAAGGTCAGAAAACAGGCGCATTCGAAATTGTTGATGAATTGGGTTTTGCACCTGATTATCATGCTTTACCTGTGGGTAATGCGGGCAATATCACCGCGTATTGGATGGGTTATAAGGAATACCATGAAAAACGGATTTCTAAAAATTTACCGAAGATGCTGGGCTTTCAGGCAGCAGGTGCAGCACCGATTGTGAATGGTGCACCTGTTGAGAATCCTGAAACGATTGCGACTGCGATTCGTATTGGCAAACCTGCATCGTGGAAACAAGCAGAAGCAGCACGTGATGAATCAGGTGGTGTGATTGATGCGGTAACAGATAAAGAGATTCTGCAAGCCTATGATATGCTAGCATCGATGGAAGGTGTGTTTTGTGAGCCTGCATCAGCTGCATCGGTTGCGGGTATTATCAAGCTCAATAAAGCAGGTTATTTCAAAGCAGGTGATAAAATTGTTTGTACGCTTACAGGCAATGGTTTGAAAGACCCTGATACGGCAATGTCTGGTATTGCGACACCGATTACCATTGATGCAACACAAGATGCAGTGCGCCGCGTATTGGAGTCATAAGCTGAACCAGTCATTATTGATTGTTACACATGGACTTATCTCGAATCAGGATGGACTAACACTCCATCCTGATTTGTTTTTATATCAGCAGCTATTGGCAAAGCGCAAACGGCAATGGTTCCAAACAGCTTCTTGCAATCCTTTGGCATTATACGCGAATATATTGGATGTGAAACCTGCTTTATTATTGGCATCAAAGCTGTCTAAACAATCAGCTAAACAATATTGGATTGCATCACCTTATCATGCACAACTAAGCAGAGATGCAGTGCGGGTGATGCCAGAAGGCATGATGCCTTGGTGTGAAACGGATGCAGCTTGGGCATGTGAGCTATTAAACCCATTATTGGCAGAAGAAGGTATGCAGCTTTATGCCATGGGCTCGGCTTTATTATTGGCTTGTGATAAACCTTTGCATGCAGAACCTGCCGTGTTTGCCAATATTGCAGGTAACACTCTGCCCAACCGACACCCTGAGGGCATTGATGGTGGGCATATCATGCGTTTGATGTCTGAAGTGCAAATGATGTTCAAACAATCACCTGCACCACACCGTCGGACTCGTGATGAGGTGGATGTGCATGGGCTTTGGTTTTGGGGTGCTTGTGAGCCTTGCGACTTAGAAAATGTTCCTGTTAAAGCTATTGCCACCCGCGATTCTTTTTTGGGTGCAGTTGTCGATGCTAAAGATGCGAATATCATCATTACAGAGCCTGAACAGCTTTCAGAGCTTGTTCGTCACCATGCAGGCTTACCCAAGCAGGTCATTTTATTCGGTGAGGGATATGCAGTGTCTCTTAAAAAAATATGGCTACCTAAATTGGCTGTCAATACATGGTCGCCCAAAGCTATAAAAAGTGAGTCTGATTTATTTTCTATATTAAGAAAGTAGTTTTATAGCATCTTATGGAAAAATGTTGTTATAAGCGTTAGTTTTCCTGAAATTATAGCGTTCCATAAAAGGTTTTCTTATGACTGATTCCAAAGTTCAATCCAATACTCAAGCATTACACAATGCGATGAAGCAACGCATTTTACTGCTTGACGGTGCGATGGGAACCATGATTCAAGCTTATAAACTTGAAGAAGCTGACTATCGTGGCGAGCGATTTTCTGATTGGCCAAGCGAGCTTAAAGGCAATAATGATTTATTAAGCCTCACACAAGCGCAAATTATTAGGGACATTCACACCGCATATTTAGATGCTGGTGCAGATATTCTTGAGACCAATACCTTTAACTCCAACAAACCATCCATGGCTGATTATGGCATGGAAGAGATGGTGTATGAAATGAATGTGGCAGGCGCAAAACTTGCGCGTGAAGCTTGTGATACAGCTTCAACTGAAGCTAAACCACGTTTTGTAGCAGGCACCATTGGCCCTACTTCACGCACAGCCTCCATTTCCCCTGATGTGAATGATCCGGGCTTTAGAAATGTGACATTCATGGAACTTGTTGAGACTTATAAACTTGCTGCCAAAGGTTTAATGGATGGTGGTGCGGATATTATTTTAATCGAAACAGTGTTCGATGTACTTAATGCCAAAGCTGCGATTTATGCTGTCAAAGAAGCATTTGAAGAGCAAGGATATGCACTACCGATTATGATTTCAGGTACGATTACGGATGCTTCTGGGCGCACCTTATCAGGGCAAACTTCCACAGCTTTTTATAACTCTATGGCACATGCAGAACCGATATCGATTGGTTTAAACTGCGCGCTTGGTGCTGGTGAATTACGCCAATATATTGAGGAGTTATCTAATACATCTTCATGTTATATCAATGCCCATCCCAATGCTGGTTTGCCCAATGCTATGGGTGGTTATGATGAGACACCTGAGGAGATGGCCGCAGAGGTTGGTGAGTGGGCAAGGTCTGGATTTTTAAACATTGTCGGTGGCTGTTGTGGCACAGGTCCTGATCATATTCGTGCCATGGCAAAAGCTGTGGAAGGTGTTGTGCCGCGTGTGATTCCAGATGTACCGGTGCAATGCCGTTTATCAGGTTTAGAGCCTTTATTTATAGATGAAAAATCCTTGTTTGTAAATGTAGGTGAGCGGGCGAACGTTACAGGTTCTGCCAAGTTTAAACGCCTTGTTATGGAAGGTGACTATGATACCGCTTTGGATATTTGCCGTGAGCAAGTGGAAAACGGAGCGCAAATCATTGATGTGAACATGGATGAAGCCATGTTGGATGGCAAAGCTGCCATGCGGACTTTTTTGAACCTTATTGCATCAGAACCTGATATTTCCAAGGTTCCTGTGATGATTGATTCATCGAAATGGGAAATCATTGAAGAAGGTTTACAGTGTGTACAGGGCAAGGGTGTGGTCAACTCCATTTCTCTTAAAGAGGGTGAAGATGCCTTCATTGAACGCGCTAAAATCATTCGTAAATATGGTGCTGCGGCTGTGGTCATGGCATTTGATGAAGATGGACAAGCCGATACATACAAGCGTAAAACTGAGATTTGTGCGCGTTCTTACAAAGTTTTAACAGAACAGTGCGGTTTCCCACCCGAAGACATTATTTTTGACCCCAATATCTTCGCCATTGCCACAGGTATTGAAGAGCATAACAACTATGCCGTAGATTTCATTGAAGCTACTGGCTGGATTAAAAAGAACCTGCCACATGCCATGATTTCAGGCGGCGTATCGAATGTATCCTTCTCATTTAGGGGCAATAATCCTGTGCGTGAAGCGATTCACTCTGTGTTTTTATATTATGCTATCAAGCAAGGCATGGATATGGGCATTGTGAATGCGGGTATGTTGGAAGTATATGAGGATATTCCATCTGAATTGCGTGATGCAGTGGAAGATGTGGTGCTCAATAAACATGCGGATGCTACAGATAATTTGTTGGATATTGCTGAAAAATACCGTGGTGATGGCGTTGTAGCCAAAAAAGCCGATGATGAATGGCGAAAACTGCCTGTTGCCAAGCGTTTGGAACATGCGCTGGTGAAAGGTATTGATGCTTTTGTTACCGAAGATACCGAAGAAGCACGACTTGCTTTTGATGCGCCGATTGAAGTGATTGAAGGTCCACTCATGGATGGTATGAATGTGGTGGGCGATTTGTTTGGCGCAGGTAAAATGTTTTTGCCGCAAGTGGTGAAGTCTGCGCGGGTAATGAAAAAGGCTGTTGCCTATTTGATGCCATTTATTGAAGCAGGTAAGGCTGAAGGTGTGAATTCATCGAATGGCAAAGTCTTGATGGCGACGGTGAAGGGTGATGTGCATGATATTGGTAAGAATATCGTGGGCGTGGTGCTTCAGTGCAACAACTTTGAAGTGATTGATTTGGGCGTGATGGTGCCTGCATCAACGATTTTGGAAGAAGCTAAAAAACACAATGTCGATATCATAGGTTTGTCAGGGCTGATTACCCCATCGTTGGATGAAATGGTGCATATTGCCAAAGAAATGAAGCGCTTGGATTATCATCTTCCAGTGATGATTGGAGGGGCAACCACATCAAAGTCACATGCGGCTGTCAAAATTGTTCCTGAATATGATGACCCGATTATTTGGGTGAAAGATGCATCGCGTGCTGTAGGCGTGGCGCAAAATTTAATATCTGAAGCCCATCGTGATGATTTTGTAAGGAAAACGCGCGAAGAATATGATGCTGTACGCGAACGTTATTTGGGCAGACAGAAACAAACTGATTGGTTAAGTCTTGCTGATGCACGCGCAAACCCAACCAAGCTTAATGATGATACGATGGCATCAGCCCCGAAACAGCTTGGTGTGCAGGTCTTGGCTAACTTATCCATTGCTGATATTCGTGAGTATATTGATTGGACACCATTCTTTGGTGCATGGGAGCTTAATGGTGCATACCCACGCATTTTGAATGACCCACATAAGGGTAAAGAAGCGAAACGGTTGTTTGATGAAGCACAAGTTTGGCTTGATAAAATTATTGATGAAAACTGGTTTACTGCCAAGGCTGTGTTTGGCTTGTTTGCTGCCAATGCAACCGATGATGATAGTGTGATTGTTTACACTGATGCAGCACGTTCAGATGAAAAAGATCGCTTGCATTTCTTGCGTCAGCAAACCGACAAGAAAGATGATCGTGCCAACCTTTGTTTAAGTGATTTTGTATCCAAAACAGGTGATGACCATATCGGTGGCTTTGCTGTATCCATCTTCGGTGCCGAAGAAAAAGCCAAAGCCTATGAAGCCGAACACGATGATTATGCCGCGATTATGATTAAGGTCTTGGCAGACCGTTTGGCAGAAGCATTGGCAGAAATGCTGCATAAACAAATCCGCACGGATTTCTGGGGATACGCGGCAGATGAAGCTTTAAGCAGCGAAGAAATGATTAAAGAAAAATACCAAGGCATTCGCCCTGCGGCAGGGTATCCAGCATGCCCTGATCACACCGAAAAAGGCACGCTGTGGCAGCTTTTGGATGTAGAGAATGGCACAGGTATGCAACTCACCGAATCTTTCGCCATGTTGCCCACAGCAGCGGTGTCAGGTTTGTATTTTGCCAACCCTGAATCCCACTACTTTATGGTGGGTAAAATCAATAAAGATCAAGTCAAAGACTATGCCAAGCGCAAAGGTATGAGTATGGATGAAGCCGAGCGTTGGTTAGCACCGAATTTGGGATATTAGTTAGGTATGCTGCTTTTTTGTTAGCGGTGCAAAGCCTCAAAGATACGCTTTGCGAGTACATCTGAAATACCGTTGACTTGTGCCAACTGACTGCGACTGGATTTTTTAATGCCATCAATGCCACCAAAGTGTTTGAGCAGTAGAGCGCGTTTGGCTGAGCCAATGCCTTCAATCGTGTCCAGTTGGGATGTGAACATGGCTTTCTTTTTACGTTTGCGCATATATTCACCTGCAAAACGATGTGCTTCATCACGAATACGTGCCATAAGCAAAAGCGCAGGGCTATGAATACCTGGTTTTAGAGGTTTCATGCTCCATGATGGCCATAAGACTTCTTCACCAAGCTTACGACTAACGCCTTTGGCAACGCCGACTTGTTTCAAATTCGACAAACCTGCTTTTTGTGCTTCTTCAATAGCGATGGCCAGTTGCCCTTTTCCGCCATCAATCAACATCACATCGGGACAGGGAATCTTCTTTTCGATAATGGCGCGGTAGAAACGTGATAACACCGCCGACATGGCTGCATAATCATCGCCATCAGGCACATCTTGGTCGGTGCCTGTTTCATCCAATTGATAACGACGATAATGTTCTTTTTCTGCACCATTCCAACCACCATAAACAATAGCCGCAACCGTTTGTTGCCCGCCCAAATGGGCATTATCAACTGCTGCAATCAGTTTGGGTGTTTCATTGAATTCAAACAGCTCTTGCACAGCTTCAAAAGCGGCTTGTTGATTGTTTGTGCTGCGCCCAGCTTGTTGTTGCTCACCTGTACGCCGAATATCATGAAGCCACTGCAGGCGTGCGCCACGTTTGGGGATGCGTAATGTGCAATTTTGTTTGCTGTGCAATAATTTTATAAGCCCTTTGAGTTCGTCCAATAGCAGTGTGTCGCATTGCAATAAAATCTCTGTAGGAGGTTTTTCATGTTGATAGCGTTCAATAAATAAGGATTGTAGAATTTCTATGTCATCGGCATCCACAGCTTGTTTGATGGCAATGTTATGGGTACCTAAATTGCACGCGGCGCGGCGCACACCCATGCTGATGGATACGGAATCTGGGCGACGCAGAATTACAATGGCATCAGCATCATCGGGCAAGTCACTGTGTTCACTGCCTGCTAGAATGGTACGCAATGCTTTGATGCGATCGCGTAAGTTTGACGCAAGCTCAAATTGCATGGCTTCTGAAGCCTTTTGCATATCTTGTTGCCATTGCGCTAGGATAGATTGATTTTTACCTTGTAAAAAAGACCGCGCATCTTGTACTTGTTTGGTATATTCAGCTTGGCTAACCATACCGCAGCAGGGCGCAGAGCAGCGACCAATTTGATACTGCATACAAGGGCGCGTGCGATTGGCAAAGGTAGCATCATTGCAATCACGCAATTGAAAGATGGATTGCATGCTGTGTAAGGTTTGATGCACTGCACCTGCATGTGGGAATGGTCCGAAATACTCGCCTGCTTGATCGCGTTTTCCACGGTACATATCCAATTTGGGATAATGTTCATCGCTTAATAAAATATAAGGGTAAGATTTGGAGTCTTTGAGCAATACATTGTAACGCGGCTTGAGTTGTTTGATGAGGTTATGCTCAAGAATCAGTGCTTCAGCTTCTGATGGGGTGATGGTGAACTCAATACCATGAATCAATGCTACCATGGCTTGGGTGCGTGGTGATTCAGGCTTACGCTGGAAATAACTGGATACACGTTTACGCAAATTCCGCGCTTTACCAACATACAATACTTTGCGTTTACCATCGAGCATGCGATACACGCCTGGCTCACGGGGTAATTGGTTTAATGTAATTGGCGGCTCGACCCACATGCTCAAACTCTTGTCATCGCTTTAGTAAAAGTCCATGTGTGGTTTAAAAAAGTTTGTTGTTATTTTCATGCCCATGTTGGCAGTAGTCCAATAGTGGGCAGTTATCACATTGTGCTTTATTGCGGCAATGCTCTTTGGCATGGATAACGATTAGCGCATGGAACTGTTGGTATAAAGATAATGCATTGCTCGTGCGTTGATGGAAGAAGTGTTGTACATCATCATATTTTGTGATGTGTTTGGGTAGTATGCCCAAACGATGAAAAATTCGTTTGGTATAGGCATCAACAACAAATATTGGTTTTTCAATCGCATAAAGAAGAATGGAGTCGGCTGTTTCAGGGCCAATACCATGTACATCGAGCAGAAAGCGCCGAAGAACTTTCATAGGCAAGCATTTCATGCCCTTTACACCCTCACGCTCATGATAGAAAAGGCATAGCTTGAATAAACTCTTTGTTTTTTGGCGGAAAAAACCAGCGGGGCGTATCCATGCTTCCACAGCTTCACGGTTACATGCTGCTAGGGTTTTAGAATCCAATACATCGGCTTCGCGTAAGTTATGTAAAGCCTTTTCAACATTATTCCAATTGGTATTTTGGGTTAAAATTGCACCTACCATCATTTCAAAGGCTGAATCAGCAGGCCACCAATCTTGCTCACCGTAATGAGCCAATAAAGCGTGGTAGATCGCCATGGGTGATGTGGCTTGCATGCCTGTTATGGGTTTGCTTTTTTCGCAGTGCTTTTGATAAGTTTCTGCAAGCCTTGAACCTCTTTGGCTTTCAGTGTGCGCCATTGACCAGGACGTAACTCAACATCCAGCCCTAGATTGCCAAATCGTACCCGCATAAGACGGCGCACTTCATGACCTACAGCTTTTAATGTACGTCGAACTTCACGCCAACGACCACGGTGAATGGTCAAGGTAATCCAACTGTGTCCTTTGCTTTCACTGCTCACAATCACTTCCCAAGCATCACTCATATCGCCATCACCCATATCAATGCCACCAGCACGCAATTTAGCCAGTGTTTCGAAATCAGGTTGCCCAACAACGCGAACGCGATATTGGCGAGGGATTTTGTTGCGTGGATGCATAAGCTCTTGTGCCAATGCCCCATCATCGGTGAGTAATAATAGCCCTTCACTATCCATGTCCAAGCGCCCAATAGACTGCACATTGGCTGGCACATCCAATTTATCATAAATGAGTGGGCGTTTTTTATCATCGCGCCGAGAACACAATAAACCTTTGGGTTTGTTGTAGATGATATATGTTTTTTCATCATTCTTTGCAATGAGCTTACCATCCACTTTGACAGTGTCAGATACTGTGACACGTACGCCTGGTTGCTGCACGGTTGCACCATTGATGGAAACACGACCTGCCTCAATCCAACGATCTGCCTCACGGCGTGAGCAAAGCCCACAACTGGCGATATAACGGTTGATACGTTCACCTTGTACTTCAGGTGTTTTGGATGTTGTGTGATTAGGCTTCTGGTTCATGCTCATTGTGTTCCGTGCTCTCAGTGGGTTCGGGGAGATTAAGCTTTTCTTGTTGTTCGATATTGGCTTCCATCAGTTGTGAGGAATCTGGTAAATCTTGTAGTGATTTTAATCCAAAATCTTCGAGAAATTTTTTGTTTGTACCATACAGATGAGGACGACCAGGCACATCCTTACGCCCCAAGACTTTAATCCAGCGACGTTCCAATAGTCCGCCAATAATCGAGCTTGAGACTTTAATGCCACGCAATGCTTCAATTTCAGCCCGTGTGGTAGGCTGTTGGTAGGCAATAATAGCCAAGGTCTCGAGCATGGAACGCGATAAACGAGGTGGACGAGTTTGCCATAATTGTTTGACAATATTTGCACATGCAGGCGCGGTACGGAATTGCCAACCGCCACCGACTTGTTTGAGTTGAATGCCGCGATCAGCATAATATTCTTCCAACGAGCTTAATGCTGCGCGTACATCTGAAGATTCAACTGGCTCAACTCGTTCAAGTAAAGTGCGTAACTTATCAAAGGATAACGGCTCATCACTGGCTAAAATAAGGGCTTCAATGTTTTTACTAAGCATTAGGCTTGGCTCCTATATCAGTTTGATTTGAAACACTTAAAATCAGTGTGATACAGGCATTATTTTGGGTTTGAATCACTTGGATAATATGTTGCCGCCATAATTCGAGAATAGCTAAAAAGGTGGTAACCAAAGCTTCGCGGCTTTGTTGCCCATGCAATAATTCGTGAAATTGTTTGCTGCCTTGTTGCAATGCTTCGGTGACAAATTGAATTTGCTCGCGCACGGTCATGGTTTCGAGTACCACGCGATGCAATACCTCGCTTTTCATGCGTTTTAACACTTGTCCAAAAGCAGCGAGTAAACCTTCTAAATCGGCTTCAGGTAAAGGTCGTTCAATATGCTCTGATTCAGGAAATACTGAACGCTTGAATACATCGCGCTGTATGCGTGGAAACTCATCCAACTCTTCAGCCAGCATACGGTAATGCTCATAAGCAATCAGTTGTGCAACCAGTGCGTCGCGAGGGTCAATTTCATTGCCTTCTTCATCAACCTCTTGACGTGGCAGTAGCATACGACTTTTGAGTTGCATCAAGGTGCTCGCCATGACCAAATATTCACCCGCCATATCGACATTGAGTTCTTTATTTGAATCAATAATAGCCAAATACTGTGATGTGATGGTTGCCATAGGAATATCAAAAATATCCATTTTCTGTTTGCGAATGAGCTGCAATAAAATATCTAACGGGCCTTCAAAGCTATCCAGTTGCACAGGTGGCAGAAGCGGCAGTGTAGTTTCCATGCCTGCAAACATCTGTTGCTCTACATTATTTTCTGCCGTTTGTTGCATATTTAAACGCGGTAACCCATTTTGAGAGTTTTACGAACTTTTTCCATGGTGCGACCGGCTTCACGGCGCGCGATTTCATTACCAGCTTTGACAATATCACGTACATCATCAGGGCGAGCTGCAATATCAGCACGGCGATCACGAATAGGTTGTAATTCTTCTTCAAGGTGTTTGAGCAAGCAGCCTTTGCAGTCCACACAGCCAATACTTGCAGTGCTGCAGCCTTCTTGTATCCATGCGCGTTCGTCTTCTGTGGAATAGACTTTATGAAAATCCCAAACAGGACACTTTTCAGGTGTGCCAACATCGCTTCGCAATACACGAGCGGGATCGGTTGGCATTTGTTTTACTTTCTTTTCGGTGACTTTCCACGTTTCAGAGAGTTCAATGGTATTGCCGTATGATTTACTCATTTTGCGACCATCAAGACCAGGTAATTTAGAAGCTGGCATAAGCAATGATTGTGGTTCTGGAAAGAGGGGAGGGATGCCTTTGCGATACAAATGATTGAATCGGCGAGCGACTTCACGTGTTAACTCAATATGTGGAACTTGATCTTCACCAACAGGCACAGCATCAGCGCGATACATCAAAATATCGGCAGATTGAAGCAGTGGATAACCAAGAAAACCGTATGTACCCAAATCCTTTTCGCGCAATTGCTCAATTTGATCTTTATACGTTGGTACACGCTCCAACCATGAAAGTGGGGTCATAAAAGAGAATAATAGGTGTAGTTCAGCATGTTCAGGCACTTCTGACTGAATAAACATCACACTTTTTTCAGGGTCAATGCCGACAGCTAACCAGTCAATCAACATATCCCAAATGGTGTCTTTCACAATTTCAGGGTTGGCATAATCGGTCGTGAGTGCATGCCAGTCTGCGGCAAAGAAGAAACATTGCTGCTCTTTTTGCAGTGTTAGCCAGTTTTCAAGTACGCCTTTGTAATGCCCAAGGTGCAAGCGTCCCGTAGGTCGCATGCCCGATAAAATACGCATAGGTTTGGAATTGTCGGTGTTTTTTGTTTCAGTATTCACAACTTCCCCTCAATCATTAAAGAGCTGCATCATGGCATCACAAACAGCCATTGAAAAGAAGCGATTGACGAACGCATCACTGCCCCTACAATGCGCGCCACGCACGAGGCGCTTTAGCTCAGCCGGTTAGAGCACCGGAATCATAATCCGGGTGTCCGGGGTTCGAGTCCCTGAAGCGCCACCATATATGATAAACTCCTTGTTTTTCAAGGGTTTACAGCA
>CAJXLC010000044.1 GCA_913055645.1 uncultured Pseudomonadota bacterium
ATGATAGAAGAGACCACACCAGCACCTACAGTACGACCCCCTTCACGAATTGCGAAGCGTAGACCTTCGTCCATAGCGATTGGGTTGATCAGTTCAACTGTCATTTGTACGTTGTCACCTGGCATAACCATTTCAACACCTTCTGGTAGTTGACACTCACCTGTAACGTCTGTGGTACGGAAGTAGAATTGTGGACGGTAGCCGTTGAAGAATGGGGTGTGACGTCCACCTTCATCTTTTGACAATACGTACACTTCTGCTTCGAATTTGGTGTGTGGGGTAATGGTACCTGGGTGTGCCAATACTTGACCACGCTCGATGTCTTCACGCTTGGTTCCACGTAGTAGGATACCTACGTTGTCCCCTGCTTCACCTTGGTCTAGCAGTTTACGGAACATTTCTACACCGGTCACAGTGGTTTTTTGTGTTGGGCGAATACCGACGATTTCGACTTCTTCACCCACTTTGATTACACCTGCTTCAACACGACCCGTGGCAACGGTTCCACGCCCTTGGATTGAGAAGATGTCTTCTACAGGCATTAGGAATGGTTTGTCTGTGTCACGCTCTGGTGTTGGGATGTATTCGTCCATCGCTGCAACTAGACGACCAATTGAAGGTTCACCTATTTCTGATTGATCGCCTTCGATCGCTTTAAGCGCTGAACCGATAATCACAGGCGTATCGTCACCTGGGAATTCGTATTGATCTAGAAGCTCACGTACTTCCATCTCTACCAATTCGATCAATTCTTCGTCGTCAACCATGTCGGCTTTGTTTAGGTAAACAACAATGTAAGGAACCCCTACTTGACGAGATAACAGGATGTGCTCACGCGTTTGTGGCATTGGGCCATCTGCTGCTGAACAAACAAGAATCGCGCCGTCCATTTGGGCTGCACCTGTGATCATGTTTTTAACATAGTCGGCGTGACCTGGGCAGTCTACGTGTGCGTAGTGACGCGTTTCTGATTCGTATTCTACGTGTGCAGTTGAAATGGTGATCCCGCGCTCTCTTTCCTCTGGCGCGTTATCGATGGCTGAGTAGTCTTTCACTTCTCCGCCAAATTTCTTTCCTTGCACAATGGTGAGTGCCGCTGTTAGGGTGGTCTTTCCATGGTCAACGTGGCCAATCGTTCCTACGTTTACATGGGGTTTCGTTCTTTCAAACTTTTCCTTTGCCATTTTAATTTCCTTCTATTCAATATTAATCACAAAATTAAACACAAAAGCCGCTATAAGACATGACCGCCTTATAACGACATTTAAAAATTCAGTTAAAAATTACTCACCTTTTTTAGAGGCTGCAATAATTTCTTCCTGGATATTGGTCGGTGCTTCACTATATTTCTCAAAGACCATACTATAACTTGCACGCCCTTGAGTCAATGAACGCAACTGGGTCGCATATCCAAACATTTCAGAAAGCGGCACTTCAGCCTTAATTTTCTTACCGGTTGGGATATCATCCATACTCTGGACCAAACCACGACGGCGATTCAGGTCACCCATCACATCCCCCATATATTCTTCAGGGGTTGTCACTTCAACTTCCATCATTGGCTCAAGCAATACAGGATTTGCTTGTCCACAACCAGCACGGAAACCCATAGAACCAGCAACTTTAAATGCCATTTCGTTTGAATCCACGTCATGATAAGAACCGTCAACCACAGTTACACGAATATCAACCATCGGGAAGCCTGCAACCACACCATTTTCCATCGCTTCTTCAGCGCCCTTACCAACAGAAGGAATATATTCCCTAGGGATGGCACCACCAGTAACCTTATCAATAAATTCGAATCCACCACCGGCTTCCATCGGTTCAATTTCAAGCCAGCAATGACCATATTGACCACGACCACCAGACTGACGAACAAACTTACCTTCAGCCTTAGCCTTACCACGAATAGTTTCACGGTATGCCACTTGAGGCTTACCAATATTCGCTTCAACCTTAAATTCGCGAGACATGCGATCCACCAAAATCTCTAAGTGCAACTCGCCCATGCCAGAAATAATAGTCTGACCTGTTTCTTCATCTGTTTTTACACGGAAAGAAGGATCTTCTGCCGCCAAACGACCCAAAGCAATACCCATTTTTTCTTGGTCAGCTTTTGTCTTAGGCTCAATTGCCACAGAAATAACTGGCTCAGGAAATTCCATGCGTTCCAAAATAATCGGATCACTATCTACACACAATGTATCACCAGTTGTTGTAGATTTAAGACCTACAGCCGCGGCAATATCACCAGCGCGCACTTCTTTAAGATCACTACGCTCATTGGCATGCATTTGAAGAATACGACCAATACGCTCTTTACGGTCTTTGGTTGTATTAATAACGTAAGAACCTGATTCCAACACGCCCGAATACACACGGAAGAAGGTCAAGTTACCCACAAACGGGTCATTCATTACCTTAAATGCCAATGCAGCAAACGGCTCGTCATCTGAACTTGGACGCGAATCTTCGGCATCAGTATCAGGATGCACACCTGCAATTGCAGGAACATCTATTGGAGCAGGCATATAATCAACTACTGCATCCAAAAGCGTTTGCACACCTTTATTCTTAAAGGCAGTACCGCAAAGAACTGGAATAACACTAATATCTAATACAGAACGACGAATACAATCTTTCAATTGCGCTTCAGTAATTTCCTCACCCTCAAGGTAAGCCATCATCAAATCTTCATCGCACTCAAGCACAGCATCCATTAATTTTTCGCGACGCTCGTTTGCGACTTCTTGTAAGTCGGCTGGAATATCCTCAATAGAATAGTCAGCGCCCATAGCTTCATCTTTCCAAATGATTGCTTTCATGGAAACCAAATCTACAACGCCTTTGAAATTCTCTTCCGCACCAATCGGCACATTTAGAGCAACTGCATTGTGACCCAAACGCTTGCGAATTTCTTCAACTACATTAAAGAAGTCAGCACCTGTACGATCCATCTTGTTTACGAAAGCAACACGGGGAACCTTATATTTATCAGCCTGACGCCAAACAGTTTCAGATTGCGGCTGAACACCACCCACCGCACAAAATACACCGACAGCAGAATCAAGTACGCGCAAAGAACGCTCAACTTCAATCGTGAAGTCCACATGACCAGGGGTGTCAATGATGTTAATGGTGTTATCTTTCCAAGAACAGGTTGTTGCCGCAGAGGTAATAGTAATACCACGCTCTTGCTCTTGCTCCATCCAGTCCATGGTAGCCGCGCCATCATGAACTTCGCCAATTTTATGGGAAACGCCAGTATAGAACAGAATACGCTCTGTTGTTGTGGTTTTACCTGCATCGATGTGAGCCATAATGCCAATGTTACGCACACGCTCAAGTGGGGTCTTTCTAGCCACGATCAACTACTCCTATTCTACCTAGTCTATTTAGAACAATCTAAAAAAATAACAACAAACTTTAAAACTAAAACTCTTACCAGCGGAAGTGAGAAAATGCCTTGTTCGCTTCTGCCATGCGATGCGTATCTTCGCGCTTCTTAAATGCTCCACCACGCTCATTTACCGCATCAATCATCTCATTACCCAAACGATCTGCCATCGTATGCTCAGAACGATTGCGCGCATATTCAACCAACCAACGTACCGCCAATGATGCCTGACGACGATCACTTACTTCAATCGGCACTTGGTATGTCGCACCACCTACGCGGCGAGATTTTACTTCAACAGCAGGACGAATCACTTCCAAAACACGGTGCAATATAGCCAGCGGCTGCTCACCAGTTTTTTCAGCCGCAATATCCATAGCTTTATACACAATTGCTTCAGCTTTGGCTTTCTTGCCGCCCAACATAATTCTATTTACAACAGTCGATACCTTAGCATCACCAAACTTAGCATCTGGTGTAATCGGACGACGCGGTGCAGGACCCTTACGTGGCATATCTCAATTCCTCTCTTACTTCGGCTTCTTGGCGCCATACTTCGAGCGAGCCTGTTTACGACCCTCAACGCCCGTAGTATCCAAAACACCACGCAATACATGATAACGAACACCTGGCAAATCCTTTACACGGCCGCCACGAATCAAAACAACACTATGCTCTTGCAACTTGTGCCCTTCACCTGGGATATAAGCGGTCACTTCATGACCGTTTGTCAAGCGAACACGCGCTACTTTACGCAAAGCCGAGTTAGGCTTCTTTGGAGTGGTTGTATAAACACGCGTACATACACCACGACGCTGCGGACAAGCTTCCAAAGCCGGAACTTTGTTAATCTTACGCTTATCTTTACGCGACTTGCGAATCAACTGATTAATTGTTGGCATCGTTACCTCTTAAAACTTTAAAACCTTTGCGCAAAAAAGCATTTAAACTCAATAGCTCCTTGCGAAGGGTCGCGAAACATAGTGATGCACTATCTTCATGTCAACACTTTCTGATGATATATTTTCCATGCCACAGTATTTTTTATTCACCACCTCTAGAATGCTTGAATAAGAGATATGCCTGATACTCTTTGATATCCATCTTGCCCATAATATATAACATATAATCTTCCCAAACTTCACCATGAAGCGACTTCCCTTCTTGCAAGACATGCTTGCGAGCCTGTTGCTCCCTTCTGGACACCTCAGCATCACCAATACTTTGAGACCTTTGCATTGCAGCTTCTTTCCATGCTTGAGCAGTCTTATATTTCATGATTTCACTCCACATTTATTTCACTCACTTATATTAGTACGTAGTACGCCAATCAATCATGTTTACTATCTAAGGAAACGCTGAGTAACGCCATTTAACAGCATTTGTCATCTTGAACGAAGTCGAAAGATATTTGCTTTCAATGTATTGCGAAACAGATCTCTCCGCTTCGGTCGAGATGGCACCGTTAATCAGCGCTTCCCTAATATAAGATGGGTTAGAACGCTAAATTTTAATTAAGGTTTCCATAAAATTCAATTTTTGAGCTATAATTACGACTGTAAGCTTTGATGTACTATTATATACTATATTAGATAGATTAAAGAGGAGGACTTAAATAAAATGAAAGTTTCTGATGTAATGACCAGCACGCCCCTAACATGCGATGAAAACGACACGCTTCGCGCCATCACTGAAAAAATGGTTATGCGCCGTTGTGGTGCTATCCCCGTTGTTGATGAGAATGGAACCCTTACAGGCATTGTAACTATTCGCGATACTATGCTTCCGCTTTACCCTAATTTTGGCGAATATGTTCACGATGCTGTACATAGTCGTGATTTTGAAGAAATGGAAGAAAACTATAAACGCGTATTATGCATGAAAGTCAAAGAAGTGATGACTCCAGAACCCATGAGCGTCACTGCTGATGAATCTATACTTAAAGCCGCCTCTTTTATGGGCTTACGCAACCTACGCCGCATACCTGTCACTGAAGACGGCAAGTTGATTGGCATGGTAAGCATTGGCGATATTGCTCGCGGCTTATATATACACCAAGGTGTTTAATTTCCACCTAATCACTGCCTATTCTTACGAAAGTCAGTGGTTAGGTACCTATTTATAGAATAGCGACCTTTTTTTAATAAGGTACAATCTGCCCATCAAACGCCACAAACTGCCCTGCTTCATAATTATTTATATTAGCAATCACTTGCGTCATACCTGCCACAGATGTTGTAATATCAATCAAGCCTGAATGGTGTGTCATATCAGTTTGAACCCAACCCGGATGCAAGGTAATCACGCGCACTCCATCTGATTGCAAATCCACCGCCATCGATTTGGATACCATTACCAAAGCAGCCTTAGAAGTACGATAAGCATAGGTTCCACCACTGGAATTATCTGCGCTTGAACCCATCTTTGAACTCACATTGGCAATCACCCCTTGCGCTGCAATCACACGGTCTTTTAAATATTTCACAACCCGTAGCGGACCAACACAATTCACATTAAACACATCCAACATATCGTCGGGCGCAATCTCATCCAACGATTGCCCACCCTTCGTAGAACCATAAATACCAGCATTATTGATAAGTAAATCAATGCTATCAGGCAGCAAACCTTGCGGGCCGGTATTTTCTCCAACATCCCAATGCACCAAATGCAAAGCCTCATCACCCAACTTCGCTAATGATTCACATTCACTGCGACAACAAGCCCATACCTGCCAACCTTTTGCCAAATAGTGCTGCACAAATCCCAATCCCAATCCACGGTTTGCACCTGTAATCAATACATTCATAGTCGCTTCCACCCTTTTGCATGTTTACACTCGCCCCATGTCAATTCGCACAATATCAACATCCATGCACGAGCCTGACCCGTCCAACACGCCAAGTCTATGGCATTGGCTCAAAGGCACATGGGTAGATCGTATGCTATTATTACTCGCAGTGATTGCTATAGCCATGAGCTGGCAATGGCTACATCAAAACTTGTCAGGCACACCCATGGTTCATATTTATCATGGCAAATCACTACTCGCAACCTACCCCCTACACCCTAAAACACCCATACATTTTGAGGCGCAAGGTGATATTGGCTTGGTAGAAATTACTATTGATTCCGAGGGTGTGCGCATTAGCCATTCCTCTTGTGCAACAAAACGCTGTGTATTATCAGGGCATAGACATCGTGTTGGTGATATATTGGCATGTGTCCCAAATCGAATTTTGGTAAGTATTCAAGGCACACAAAAGCTTGCCCTTGATGCGATATCTGAATAATGACGACATCACAGGAAAGCACTCAAATCCCTCGCCCATCATTGGTATCTTTGGAGAAAAAAGCTTATTGGTTAGGGCTTTTGTTACTTGCCAGTGGCTTGCATGTTTTTGAAGCAGTCATGCCAAGTTTTGGGCCATGGTTCAAACTTGGTTTGGCAAATATTATTACGCTTATTGCGCTGCAAAGCATGGGTACTAAAGCTGCGGCAAGCCTTGCTATTGGACGTGTCGTTATTGGCGCATTTTTTATCGGCACCATGTTTACACCAACATTTATTATCAGCTTAACTGCCACCCTCGCATCCACATCTGTTATGCTAATCTCATGGCGTTTTATCCCCCGCATCAGTCTGATTGGGGTTAGTTTAATGGGTGCCTTAGCACATATGTGCAGCCAATTTGTGGTTGTAGAGCAACTTTTTATCCAGCAAATTGCACTTTATTATCTGCTACCGCCATTGCTTGTGCTATCCTGCGCGACAGGCTGGCTCAATGGCGCTCTAGCGACCTATATCACAGCACAACTCACTATTCGGAGCAGATAAAGCATTGCAGGCAAAGTTTAAAAATAATCGTTTAATCATTGCATTTGTGGCATCTATTGCCGCCCATATTGTGCTGGCATTATTCATATCTTTAAATCATAAAGAGCCTCGCATTGTAAAGAAACAGGCACCGCAATTTACCGACGTGGTGTTACTTGATTCCAATACCAAGTCCGATACAACACCCCCCAAAGATGCTAAAACCATCGCCAACCGCAGTGCAAAAGGCGGTAGTTCCAATGCCAAAGACCGTAGTACACGCGCTGCTAGGTCTCCCTCTCCTAGCAAGCAGAAAAACAATAAACGACCAACACCGCCCAAGGCTCCAAATATACCTCCAACGCCACCCAAAGCCTCGGATAAACGTACCCGCATTCTCACAAAAAAAGGCGCAGCATCTGAAAACAATAACGTTATTCAAAATGCGCCGGTCAAAAAGAAAAAAGTTGTTAAGAAGCACCCTACACCACCACGTCAAATTCCATTGTCCAAGCTTATGCCGTCCAGCATGGCTTTATCTGAGTTATCTCGTGATTTTGCACGCGAACGACGCATGAAAGAGATGCTTTCCAAAGAAGCCGATATTCCAATCAACACCAAAGAAGCCAAGTATGCCCCCTATGCACATTCTTTGGTGCGAGCCTTGGAAGAACAGTGGCGACCAGGGCAAGCTGATTATCAAAAATTCACAGAAAATGCTAGGCAAGTGCTCATGCGTATAACCATTGAAATGAGTGGAGAGCTTGGCAATTTAGAGATTTTACGCCCAAGCCCTATTCAATCGCTCAATGAAAGTGCTGTAAGAGCCATTCATGATGCAGCACCATTCAAACCCCTGCCTAGTTCGTGGGGGCTAGATCGCGCAAGCTTTTATCTCACCTTTGAAGTCGTTGATGACCAATTTGTTTTCCGTACCATGTAAACCACTACTACAGTGGTATCAAGCGAATCTACGCGACCTACCATGGCGGCACACTACTGATGCCTACCACATTTGGATTTCAGAGATTATGCTGCAACAAACCCAAGTTAAAACGGTATTGCCACGCTATAAGGCATGGTTTCAAAGCTTTCCAAACATTCAACAACTCGCAACTGCCCCACTGGATGATGTGCTCAAAGCATGGGAAGGTTTGGGTTATTATCGTCGCGCACGTTTTATTCATGCTACGGCTCAACAAATCATCGACAAACACCAAGGTATATTCCCCGAACAATTTGAAGATATGTTAAACCTACCTGGCATTGGTAAATCAACGGCTGGGGCTATTGCATCATTTTGTTTTAACACCAATACACCTGTGCTTGATGGCAATGTAAAACGTGTGTTAAAACGTTGGCACAAACAACCCCAAGCCTCCGATAGACAGCTATGGAACTTGGCACAAACAGCCATTAATGCATCTCAAAACCCTGCTATATGGAATCAATCCATGATGGAGCTTGGCGCAACACTTTGCCAAGCCCGTTCTGCTAAGTGCGTTGCTTGCCCCGTTTCCAAACACTGTAAGTCCGCCTTTTCGAATATCGAAGAACAAGCCTCAAACAAGAAAAAAACACCTGTAAAAGATGTATTTTGGCAAATCAATATACACACACATCCTGAAAAAGGTCTATGGCTAGAACAACGTCCAGAAAATGGCATTTGGGCAGGACTTTGGACTCCGCCCATGATTGAACTTACGCAAAAACCAAAGACTTCACCATGCCATATTCATTTGCTAACCCATCGGCGTTTGCATTTATACAGCAAAAAAGTGACATCATCGCCCCCAAGCAATGGTAAATGGGTCAAAGATATTTCCATGCTTGCATTACCAACAGGTATTCACCACCTACTCGCGAAACAAGACCCTAATTTCCTATAAACTATCACCATAACTGATTGCATACCCCGGATAGGCAAAGCCCCATGCTTGTTCAATCGAATCAGATACGACCCAATGCCTGTGCCAGTTGTCGCACCGTATCAGGGCGCTGTGGGCTGATGAAATCCGTGCTGCGTTTATTCAGTTGTTTCTGCACCGGTTGCATATACGGCCCGCTCCATTCCCGCATCAGAGCGGCAGATGCCGCCAGTTGAACCGCCTGTACATCTGCACATGTTGGCGACTTACTGCCACCCAGGGCATCGAGCAAGTCGAAGACATCCTCACCTGCATCATGAATGTCAACATGCATTTGCATGTCCGCTGCATTGCCACCACTCATATCACCGCTCATGCTGGGTTTCATCGCCGTGCTTTTATTGTTCGAATCCGGCATTTGCCCCATCATCTTGTGAATCATCTCCATTTCCGGACCGCCCATACCCCGACGCAGCATGGTCACCGACGCTTTGATCATGTCCGGACGGGATTCCGGCGCTGAACATGCGGCCTGAGCTGCCATCAGAGCCGACTGCTTGACCAGCACCCGAATAGTGTCCAGTTGCGACTGCATCTTGTCCTCTTTATGGCTACAGGCAGCCAACAACAAGACAGATATGGACAACGCCATAATTCCGCTTCTAAACATGATTCATCTCCTTGCTCGTCGAATCTCGCTTGCTAGGCAAGCCTTGCGTAGGCTAACAAGCTGGCAGGCTATCGCAATGCTTAAGTTGCTCGTAAGTTGAGCTATGCTTAACTCGGTGCACTCAGCCATACACAGTGCTTTAAACTTAAACTATTTGGGTAAATGCTACATACTTCCTCGTCATAACAGACCTCTAATTTTATAGTTTAAGTATCGAGTTTATTGGAGGAAAGTTCAGACTCGATTGATTTCATGAACTCAAGTCCTTAAATCAAATATTTGAGCAAGTATATAAATTTATATAAGCTCATCCCATGTTAAAAAAATACATCTTAGCAAGCTTGTTTATGATTCCTTCACTTGCCCACGCCGCTCAGTCATCTGCAAGCATGGTGGTATCTGCCCACCCATTGGCAACCGAAGCAGGCATCCAAATACTCAAACAAGGTGGCAATGCCTTTGATGCTGCTGCGGCAACAGCCCTCGCTTTGGGTGTGGTTGAACCCGGCTCCTCTGGCATTGGTGGTGGTGGCTTCTTTCTATTATATATCGCCAAAGAAAAGCGTTATGTGATGATTGATGCACGAGAAACATCGCCTACATTAGCTGGGCACGGTGAAATTTATAACACGCAATCCAGCATCAACGGGGCGCAATCTGCAGGTGTTCCAGGATTATTGGCTGGTGTGGATCATTTAATTTCAAGGTATGGTCGTATTGCCCGTGAAAAAAACGCCTCCCCTGCCATCGCTTTAGCATCCAATGGTTTTGCCATCGGTTCACACCTTCACGGCATGATAAAATGGCGTAAAGGTGTACTCAATGATGCCGCCCAAGTCATTTTTCTTAACAACGGGCATGCTCCCCAAAAAGGCTATGTACTTCATCAGAAAGCTTTGGCTGATACCCTGCTTAGTTTTGCAAAACATGGTGCAGATGATTTTTATCGTGGCGAAACAGCTGGTCGTTTGGTTGCAGATATGAAGCGTGATGGTGGGTTGATTAGAGAGAAAGATCTTGCCAATTATAAAATCATCGAACGAAAGCCCATGCAATTCACCTATCATAATACACAATTTATCTCTGCCGCACTGCCTTCTTCAGGTGGCATCACCATGGCTGAAACATTTGGTATTCTGCAACATGATAATCTTAAGAAAATGAGCGCAGTCAACCGCACCCATCTATTAATTGAAGCCATGAAACGCGCATATAAAGATCGCAATCAATACTTGGGCGATGGTGATTTTGTTCGTATTCCTGACTTATTAAACCCACAGAGGCTAAGGAAACTACGCGACTCCATTGATTTAAAAAAAGCTACACCATCTGAATCTTTAAAAGGTTTTGCTGAACCCATTGGTGCCAGTGTTGATACCACTCACTTTTCAATTATTGATGATGAAGGCAATATGGTTTCCGCCACACTTTCCATCAATTACGGCATGGGTTCGGGTTATGTGTCACCAAGCACAGGCATTCTTATGAATGATGAAATGGATGATTTTGCAACACGCCCGGGCAGAGCCAATGCTTATGGCTTGATACAAGGTAAAGCCAATGCGATTGAACCACATAAACGCATGTTATCTTCGATGTCTCCGACTTTTGTCATGGATAAAAATCGTACATTCATTGTTGGTACACCGGGCGGCTCACGCATTATTAGCATGGTAATGCTTGCATCTATGTACTTTATCATGGATGACAGGCCTCCCAAACAGTGGGTGAATACACCCCGATTCCATCATCAGTTTTTACCCGATGTCGTGCAATATGAAGCGGAGGCATTTTCCCCAAAAATGCTGAAAGAACTTCAAAAGCGAGGGCATCATCTCAAGCAAATGAGCCGTCAATATGGTAATATGCAGGCGATTCTATGGAATCGTAGCAATGGCAAACTTACAGGTATCAGTGATGCTCGTGGTGAAGGTAAAGCCATGCAAATTCAACGCCCTTAAAAGAGAATAACACATGTTAAAAACACTGAAAAAAATGTGGGGCAACCCAACATCAGCATCATCTAAGCCCAAAAAGCATAATATTTCACTCGCAGTGACTGCTCTCATGGTGCAAGTCATGCAGCAAGATGATCACCTCGATGATACTGAGCACCAAGCTATTATCCAGGCTATTCAAGAACGTTTTAATCTAAGCAAAGAAGATGCTGAACTTCGCATAAAACAAGCCATACAATCCAGTCTTAAAGCCAATGATTTACAGCAGTTTACTGCACCACTTATCAAGGCTTATTCAGAGCAGGAGCGCATTGATATTATTCGCCAGCTATGGCTTGTTGCTATGGCAGATGGAGAAATAGACACCTACGAAGAAGCATTAATTCGCAAAGTTGCGGAACTTATCGGCGTTCACCACCATCAGTTTATTGATGCCAAAATCAAAGCAAAGTCAGAGGCTAGTCGATAAATTCACTCATAAAGCAATGAAAGCGCCTATGAGTTCATATTTCCCTAATAAAATTATCACTCTATCATCATTTCTCAGGTTGCTTCATAATAGTCTCAAGCTGAATAACGATCATTATTTTAGCTTATGACCCAGGTCACTGCCTATACAATATCAAACATCTAAAGTGAGCCTATTGTTTAAGGAGGTATATGATGATTGATAGTAACTTTTTATCTCATTTAACTATGACAAATTGGCGAGCTCTTTTACAATGCTATGTCGACCATTTAAACACTTCATCTCTCATCCAGACATTACAACAAGGTAACCCACTATCAACCCATGACTGGTATACTTTCATGGTATTAAACATCAATATTCTCATGCTTTTTTGCCTTATCAAATTGTTTATACGCATACATCAGCAATCACTATTCCATGCATGGATTCAAGAAAAACGTTCGTCATTAAGCAATAACTTAAAACGTCCACGGCAAAGCAAGCCTGAAGCTAAAGTTTTAAATTCCAATTATTTAAAGCAAACTTATAATCTTCATCGCTTTGCCATGTATGGCGCTGCTTTAAAAAAATATAAGCTGGCAATTAAAGCATCCCCTTATGACCTTAATACATATTTAGTCGGCATTAAAATCATATCTGAAATGCATGAGCCGAATAAAAAGTTTATTCGTTTCTTATTAAAAAATATCGCTAAGCTGAGAAAAAAACACCCTGAGACTTGGCAAGAAGTGATAAACTATGGGCATGAGAAAGCCCCAAACATAACGCAATGGGAAGTCTCACTTTAAGCTAGGAATCTATCAGGCTCCTAGAGAGTGCGGGTTAAAGCGAACCAATACGCTTGGTTAATGCCTGACTAATGGCAACCGCCTGCTTGGGTGGTAGAAAGGATAAAATCTTACCCACCTGTTTTTCATTCATACGGGAAAACATTTTCACAATGATTTCCATATCCATTTGGGCAATCACAGGCGCTGCTTTGATTGCTTTCATGCCTTCATAAACAGTAGTTAGACGTTTGATTTTTTTATCATTGATACTCTTTTCTTGATCCAATAAATCTTGGATACGCGTTTCCAATGCAGTTAATTCTTCAATTCTTTTACTGGCACGGTCTTCAGCCTCTTTAGCGGCAATTTGGCGTTCTTCAAGCTGCTTTTCACGCACATCCATTTTTTCACGCGCTGCTTGCAATGAGCCTGCATCTTTATTCTTTTTTGGCTGACTCTGTTTCTCTTCATCAATCGGCATATTTGCCGCAGCTTCAGCGGACGGAAGCCATAAGTTGCCCCATAACTTCAAGGCTTGTGCAGGGGTTATGTTAACTTCATTCTCAATAATTTCAGGCACAACTTTTATACTCTCTTGCTGTGCAACAAGTGACTTCTCACCATGTTGTACAAACGACATGCCAATACGTCCAACAATAAATACAGTTAATAATGCTAACAACATTGGTAAAGCGCGCTTATTCATGAGTTTGAACCTTCTCGGACAGATTTGGCAGCAAACATGTCATCCATTTGTTTTTGATCGCGTACCTCATTAGCTCTCAATACTTTTTTATCCAACTTTTGTTGCATTTTATCATGCGAATCATATTTTTGATTGGCTACAACCCAACCGCGAATCAGGGCTGCCTCTGATTCAGATAATGCACTCATATCCGATTCAATCTGTAATAGATATAACTGTTGCTCACGCATCGCAGTTTCCATCATTAACAACGTAGACGCTTCTGTACCTGTCTCAAGCGTCGCATCACGCTGAATAATCAGTTGTTGCATAGATACCTCAACATCACCTCGTCTTTTTTGTAGCTTCTGACGCTGACGAGCCAGTGCAGCCAATGCTTCTTGGGCTTTTGCACGATCATTTTCAGCCAAACGCGCTAAAATTTGATGCGGTGATAAACTCATGGGTTAACTGGCTGCTCTGTATTTTGCATCAACTGTAGTAATTGTTGTAAAGCATCTTGGCGGCGACATTTAGCTTCGGGTGTTTGCTGGAGAAAATTTCGAATCTGTGGCATACGAGCAATCACACGGTCAAGTTCTGGATTAGTTCCTTGTTCATAAGCTCCCATATTAATCATATCCTCCATGCGTTCATACAGTGATAACTCTTTACGCAAGGAGCGTGCCGCAT
>CAJXLC010000045.1 GCA_913055645.1 uncultured Pseudomonadota bacterium
TTAACGCGCATGTCCAGCGATACCCGTGCATAGTTAAGCTTGCATGGGTATCGCTGGACATGCGCGTTGTTTCATATTAAATGAGCCGTTGGCAGGAGCAAAGTCTAACGCAGGCTGAACTCAAGCATGCCTCCGTACGCGGTGGTGTGATTACATTTGCTGCACAATTGGTGAAGTTTGTATTGAATATGGGCGTCACAGTTTGGCTTGCACATATACTGCTACCTGAAGATTTTGGTTTGGTTGCCATGGTGATGGTGATTGTGAATTTTTTCGTCCTGTTCAAGGATGCAGGCTTTTCTGTTGCGACCATACAGCAAGAAAAAGTTTCACATGAACAGGTCAGTTTGTTGTTTTGGTTGAATGCGCTGATTGGATTGTTATTGACGGGCATTTTATATGTTAGCGCACCTTTGATTGTATGGTTTTTTAATGAACCACGTTTGCTTGAGATTGTTCAGGTGTTGTCATTGGTGTTTGTATTGGGCGGTTTGGCGATTCAGCATGAAGCACTGATGCGCCGTCAAATGCGTTTTCGAGGTCTGATGTTTGTAGAAGTGCTTGGGCTCGTGCTCGCTGCGGGAGTTGCTGTTTTCTTGGCATCTTCGGGCGCTGGTTACTGGGCCATGGTTTGGATGCAGGTGGTGGCGATTGTGGTACGGGTTGTCTTGTTGTGGGTGTTGGCAGGTTGGTTACCATCATTGCCTGCATTAAAAGTAGGTGTGAGAAAAATGGTGGTGTTTGGCAGTGAGCTAACACTTGCCAATGTGATTCAATATTTATCCAAGCAATCGGATCAGATTTTGTTGGGTTGGTGGTCGGGGGCGCATGCATTGGGCTTGTATAGTACCGCTATGCAAATGCTTATGTTGCCAATACGACAAATACTTGCACCGCTAACGCGTGTAGCAGTGGTGACATTAAGCCGCATGCAGTCCGACAAAGCAGGGTTTCGAAGAACTTTTTTATTATTGGTGAAGATTGTATCCTACGCAACGATGCCATTAATGGCAGTTTTAGCTGTGCTTGCCGAGCCTGTGGTAAAGGTCTTTTTGGGTGAGGAGTGGTCTGATGCGATACCCATTGTGGTTATTTTGGCTTGTGCAGGCTGGATATTGGCAGTCAATAATACCATGGGTTGGGTATTGATGGCACGAGGGCAAGGGCGACGTATCTTACGATGGAATATGATGATGGCTCCAGCCATGCTTTTGGCTTTTTCTTGCGCATTGCCGTGGGGAGCCGTGGGTATGGCATGGGCATTTTTGTTGGTTATTTATGCCAGCCGCTATTTTCATTTTCGTTATGTATTGAAGGGAACATCCATTGCCTTGATGGATTTATGCCAAGCAATGTTTTGGCCTGCATGTTTGAGCTTATGCTTGGCATTGTTAGCTTCTGTTGGCATGCAGATGAGTGAAAGTTTGGATGTTTGGCTATCTTTGACTGTTAGTGTGTTTACTGTACTGATAGCTTTATTGTTGTGTTTGCACTTACTTCCACCATTGAAGCGTGAATGGGCAGAAATATGGCAGTTGTTGCTGGATTTAAAAAAGCGCAAGGGGTTATCATGAGGAGTTTAGCAGCATGGTATGATGTGGCGGCAAGGCTGGGTAAAATTTTTACACGCAAGGCTTACCCTTTGCACCGGAATGAAAATATATCACCATTTTTCATTATTGGAGCTGGCCGCTCAGGGACAACATTATTGCGTCGAATATTGGTGGCATCCAAGCAGGTGCATATTCCGCCTGAAACGTATGTCTTGGCGCAAGTGATTGAGCATTATAGCCGTAATGCCTATAAGGATTGGCCAACCTTGGTGCGTGATTGTATGGCTTTATTTGAGATGCATCCTGAATTTGACACCTTTCAAATTACTCTTCGACCACTTCTTCCCAAACTTTATATTTTACCTGAATCTGAGCGTAGTTTGGCAAAGATGTTGGATATGTTTTATCGTTATCACGCTGAACAAACAGGCGTTGTGTGTGAACGATGGGGAGATAAGACACCAATCAATACTTTCGCACTAGATGATATTTATGCGGTGTTTCCCAAAGCAAAATTTATTCACTTATTACGCGATGGCGTGGATGTAGTACACTCATACGTAGCCTCAGGTTTAATTCCAGATATAAAGCGAGCAGCAAAGCGTTGGTCTGATTCGGTGACATTGGCACATGATTTTTCTATCAAACATGCAGCTACGTGTATTGAACTTCGTTATGAACGTTTAAGTGCTGATACGCATGCTGAAATGAGTCGTGTGTGTGCATTTTTAGATATAGATTATGATGAAGCTATGGTGAACAAGCTGGAGCATACTTCAGCTATGGGTGATATGAAAAAATATAAACATTATCAACATGCTAATGAGGCTATCACATCGCAATATATGGGTAAGGGGCGCAAAGCTTTAGCAAAAGAAGAACTACAGAAAATACGCCAAATCATGGATCGTTCGTTAAAAAATATGGGGTATAAACCATGTTAAATGCCATATGGCTATGGCTTGCCAATGCCTTGCCTATGTTGCCAGCATGCAATCGAATGCGCCGCTTTTGTTTGCGTATGAGTGGTATGCATATCGGTGAGGCAAGTAAGCTTTGGTCACCACTTATGGTTCGACCCACCACGGCTGCTAGACATATCCATGTGGGTGAGCATTGTTTTATCAATTCTGAGGTGCGTTTTGCCTGTCCTTTTGCAACGGTTACACTAGGGAAAGGAGTGTTTGTTGGTCCTAGGGTCAGCTTTGAAACGGTTAATCATAGTTTGATTTGTGAAAATAATGGAGTTAGGCCTGTAACAAGTTCGGGTATTTGTGTGGATGCCTACACTTTGGTAGCGGGTGTTCCAGCGAAGTCTATTAGAGTCTTGGAGCATTCTGAACATGACTAGGAAAATGCGCATAGCTTATTTTTTGGGGGGCTTTCCAAGCACTTCGGAAACATTTGTGCTCAATCAAATAGCTGGTGTCATGGATGCGGGGCATAAGGTAGATATTCATGCATGGCGAGGTGTAAAACAAGTTAAACATGCTTTACTGGCTAAGTATAACATGCTTCAATATATTTCTTATCGTCCAGCGGTTCCGGGTAACAAAGTTTTACGTATATCGAAGTTTTTTTTATTGTTATGTGCGATGTTGTTAAGTGATAGACGGCGTACTTGGATGTTGTGTTCTATGCGTAAAGATATGCCATTGCGTGAGTGGATTGAATTGTTTTTTATAGCTTTTCCACTGCGTGGTGGGCGAGTGTACGATGTGATTCATGCCCATTTTGGGCCCAATGGTTTGATGGCTGTGCGTTTGCGACAAGCTGGTTTTTTGCAGGGGAAAATCGTTACATCCTTTCATGGTTATGATGCCAATGTGGTGCCCAATATGTTAGGTAAAGATTATTATCGAACCTTGTTTGAGCAGGGTGAGGCATTTATTGTAAGTTCGTTATTTATTCGTGAACGGTTATTGCAGTTGGGTTGTGATAGCACGAACATTCAGCGTATCCCTGTTGGTATTGACGTGCAAAAGTGGGGTTTTAAGGTGCGTGAAGGGCATGCTACCAAGAACCCTGTGATCATCAGTGTGGGACGTTTGGTTGAGGTGAAGGGTTTTACCTATGTAATAGCTGCTTTGCCATATGTGAAAGAAATATTTCCTCAGGTGACATATCAAGTGGTGGGTGATGGACCTCTACGAGGGAAGTTGCAGCAGCAGGTTGTGGATTTGGGCTTACAAGAGAGTGTGCATTTATGTGGAGCAAAGCGTCAAGATGAGCTTATCAAAATGTATCACGATGCAGATTTATTTGTGATGCCATCGGCGCGTGGAAACGATGGTGCTGAAGAAGGACAGGGTATGGTGTTACTAGAAGCACAGGCAGCAGGTTTACCAGTGCTGGCGACAGATAGTGGAGGCATTCCTGAAAGTGTTCCTGATACAAGTGTGTTGGTGAAAGAAAAGGATGTTGAAGCCTTGGCACAAGCGATGATTGTATGTTTGAAATCCTACCAGCTTGATGGTTATGATGGTTATGCAGCATATGAATTTATACAGAAAAATTTTGATATTGATATGTTGAATCAAAAACTATTGAAGCTTTATGAGGCATTAGCGTGAAAATTCTATATCTTACAGATGGTGATTTAGCACCCCATAAAGCACCGCAAATTCATGTGAGTCAGTTTTTAAAACATTGGCATGACGCGGGCTGCGAAGTGTTATTGCGAGCGCCGCTTACGCATCATGAAATGCCTGAATTTACGTTCCCTCATGAGTGGTTGCCGTATTCAGACATTCGATTGCTGGGTGACTGGTTGCTTCATATCCATTTGTATAAGGAGTTAAGACGGGAATTAAAACAAGGGCGTTGGGACGTGGTATACACGCGTCAAATTTCCACAGCACCTGCATTATACCGCTTATGTCAGCAGTTTTCTGTGCCTGTGTTGTGTGAAGTGAATGGCTTTTTGTTGGAGAATTATCAAACAGCGGGTGCCTCTGATTGGAAAATGGGCATGGTTGAATCTATGGAAGAATCCATTTTGGAATATTCCAGCCTTGTTGTGGTGCCATATAGGGCACTCAAACAGCGCATGGTCAGTCATTATGATTTACCTTCTGATAAGGTTATGGTGGTGGAAAATGGTGTGGATCCAGACCTTTTTCAACCTATGAACAAGTTGGATTGTCGGATGTCATTGGGTTTAGAATCCGATGCAATATATATTGGCTATGTGGGAAGTTTTGATTTTTATCATGATATGGAAACAATTTTTCAGGCACATCAGGGCATAGCCGAACGTATAGAGCAGCCTGTTTATTTTTTAATGGTGGGTGATGGTGAGCGTAAAACAGATATGCAGAATTTGGCAAAATCATTGGGTATGATGTCGTATGTGCATTTTTTTGGCGCAGTACCAAACAGCCAAGTGCCTGAATATATCAATGCTTGTGATGTGATGTTGGCATTACAACCCAAAGAACGTTTGCAAAAGATGGGTGAAGCAGGCTTTTTGAAAACACGTGAGTATTTGGCATGTGAAGTGCCTGTGGTGTTATCATATATACAAGGTCAGCCATATCCATTTGCCAAAGATGCCTGTGCTTACATTGAGCCAGAATCACCTGAGGCACTGGTCGATGCTGTGGTGGATATTGTGAATGGTGATATCAAGTTATCTTCGATGCGGGATGAGATTGTAGCGCATGGTTCATGGGCGAGTTCTGCGGAATATTTAAGGCAGGTCATGCAGGCTTTGGTGGAGAAGGGTTGATGATTGAACAGGTTCAAGAAAATTTAAAACAACGTGCTTTATCACTGTTTAAAAAAGATAAAGTGTTAATTGTTGGTAGTGCGGGTAGTGGTAAGATGCCGCGTTATCAACAAGATTTTCCTGCGGGGGCGATTGGGCTTGATATTGATGAACCTGCCAAGCCTGATGTATTGGGCGATGCATTGTATTTATCCTTTAGCGATGAATCCATGCCGTTTGTACATTGTGAGGCATTGCTGGAGCATGTGCCAGAGCCACATCGCGTGGTGGATGAGGTGTACAGGGTATTAAAAATAGGTGGAACAGCTTTTTTTTACGTGCCCTTTTTATATCCCTACCATGAATCACCTGATGATTATTTCCGCTTTACAAAAAGTGGCATGATTCATTTATGCCGAAATTTTTCACATATGCAAATTCAGGCGGTGGAAGATGGTTATGCTGGTGTAAGCATGCGTTTTCTGGGTGGTTTCACTTCGCCTGTTGGTGGTATTCTAAGCAAAATTATTCGCTATCCTGCTTGGTGGTGTATAGCTGGTAGCTATTGTTTGATGCGTTTATTGCAGGGTAGAAAACCTGAATTAAGACGTGTAAGAGAGCATTTCTTTTTTGAGAATTGTTCTGGTTTTAATGTGTTGGTGAAAAGTAAGTGTGCGGCTTAGCAGGTTACGTAGGGCAAGGTGAAGCTAGTGTTTTAGAGACAATGGCAAAGCTATTGCATCACCGAGGACCTGATGCCTATGGAACATGGTTCGATGATATAGCTGGGCTTGCCCATGCTCGTTTGTCGATTCAAGATTTAAGTGAAGCCGGCGCGCAGCCTATGTCTGCACAAGGCATGCATTTGGTGTTTAATGGTGAAATTTATAATGCACCTGACCTAAGAGAACAATTGATTCAAGCAGGGCATAGCTTTCGTGGGCATTCGGATACAGAAGTCATTCTTCAAGGTTATTTGCAGTGGGGTAAGGGTGTTTTTGAGCGGCTCTCAGGCATGTTTGCGATTGCGATTTGGGATGAGTCAAAGCAAAGCATGTTTTTGGCGCGAGACAGGGTGGGTATTAAACCGTTGTTTTATACCCAGCATGATAAAGGTTTGGTATTTGGTTCTGAAATCAAAGCTATTTTTGCCCGTGCGAGCATTAAAAAAACACTCAATACGGACATGATTGATAGTTATTTGGCATTGGGTTATGTGCCGCGTCCGCAAACCATCTTTAAGGGCGTTAGCGTATTGCCTCCAGCTCACCTTTTGATATGGAAAAATGGAAAATGCCAGCTTGAATGCTATTGGTCTTTATCAAGTCTTGAGACAAAGCAAGGTCGTGAAGAAGATTTAATCGATGAACTTGATGTTCGTTTAAATGATGCGGTGGCATCGCACTTATTGGCAGATGTGGATATTGGTGCGTTTTTATCGGGCGGTGTGGATTCGTCGTTGGTTTGTGCGATTGCGGCTAAGCAGATGGGCATGCGTTCTGAAAAAGAAGCGCTTCAAACGTTCACCATCGGTTTTGATGGTGGCGGTGATGAACGTGGCTGGGCAAAACAAGTTGCAGAGCATATTGGTAGTGAACATCATACTCATGTGGCGGGCTTAGATTTGGTGGAGAAACTGCCGCTGTTTTTACGTTATCTTGAGCAACCGCTGTTTGATAATTCGATGTTACCGACTTACTTGGTGTCTGAGGTTGCCAGTGAGAAGGTGAAGGTTGTGCTGGCTGGTGATGGCGGTGATGAACCTTTTTTTGGCTATGACTGGACGCGCAGGGCATTAATATTGCCGCGTTTATTACCCAATATCGCCTATTCGGGTTGGCAATGGGCATATCGAACGGGCAAGTTGGGCTTGTTGCAACGTGGTTTGTATGATGTTTCACATGATGCGGATGCACGTTATATGCGGCGTATGACAGTATCAAAAGCATTTCGACATCGTTTATATCATGATGATTATCGCACAAAACTATTTGATGAACCGCTAAATATCTTACAAGAATCGTTATCCAAGCGTCAGGGTGAAAGCCGCTTTTGTGTGACTGACTTCAATTATTATTTGCCTGAAGATGTATTGTTTAAGGTGGATAGAATGAGCATGGCACATGGCTTGGAAGTACGTGTGCCGTTGTTAGACCACAAACTTTTGGAATGGGAAATGGCTTTGCCGCTGGATATGCGCTTTAGAGATGGGCATGGCAAATATTTATTAAGAAAAGTTGCCGCACGTTATTTACCTGCTGATATTTTAAAACCGCGTAAACAAGGCTTTACCATTCCTATTGGCGATTGGTTGCGTGGTGATTTGGGGCAATGGGTAGAAAGCCTGTTTCTATCTGATACTTTTAAACAGCGTGGGATATTTAAGCCTGAAAAGGTTTTGGAATTATTACGTTTACACCAAAGTGGCAAACTTGAACTTGGGCATAGAATTTGGAGCCTTATTGTACTTGAGATGTGGTTTCGTGAGTGGATGGACTGATGCTGCGTTGGAAGATTGTCGGTTTATTGTTATTTAGTCTGTTGTGTTGGGAGCTTATTGTGCGTTTGTTTGTGTTATCACCTGCGCAAATAGTATTTGAGCCACGCTTGGGCTATGTGCATGCACCGTATGCCGAAGTGTTACGCACCTATGAAGGTTATGCGCGTTTTCAACTTGATCAATTTGGGTTGAATAATGACGCATTACCTGAACCATTACCTGAGAAACGTGTGTTTGTGGTGGGAGATTCCTTTGTGGAAGCCTATCAAGTTATGCGCAAAGAGAATTTTGTTAGCCGCTTGGGTCATCAGTGGCAAGATAGTTTGTTGTTTAATGCTGGAAGCTCAGGTGCTGCACCTGACACATCACTGATTGCTTATGAGATGCTGAAAAAAGAAGTCAGACCCACGCATGTATTATTGGTGGTGAATGCCAGCGATTTGTATGAACTCTTGCCCGTTCATGAGCAGCGTGATGCACGGGGTGCTTTGAAGGCATTGACTCGCCCTGTGGATAAGCCGAGTTATTTTACCCCCTTAAAATTGTGGATTTATGGGCATTCGGCATTCATCACCCATTTAAAATGGAAATATGAAAATGATATTCGAGCATGGTTTTCAGGGCATGATGATAAAGCGATTGCGAGAAAAAATCATGAGCATACTGGAGAAAGATTAAGCAGGGCGGTTGAGCGTTGGGTATTTGTATTGCAGAAATTTCAGCAGCAAGGGGTGAAATTAACGGTATTGATGATGCCAGAACTTAAATATTTGCCGCATAGGGGTGTACAACAAAAGGTCAGACAAGGGCGCACTGTGTTGATGGAGTATGCCAAAGCAATGGGCATTCCTGTATTGGATAGTAATCCCATCTTTGCACATGATTTTGAGCAAACAGGCGTGCCAACGATTGGTTTTGCCAATACACATTTTGGTAAAGGGCATATCAATGTTTATGGGCACAAAGTCTTGGCAAACTGGTTGGCTTCGCAGCGAGATATAATTTTACGATGATTTTTTCCAGTATTGATTTTCTTTTGTTTTTCATAGGTCTTATTGCAGCTTTATGGCTGGTGCCGAAAGGCTTGCACAGTTGGGTATTGTTAATATTTTCTTATGGGTTTTATGCTGTTTGGGATGTGCGGTTTTTACTGCTTTTGGGTTTTGTTTCATTGGTGGGTTATGGTTGTGGTTTGGCAATTGAACAGAACAACCATCAACGTAAAACAACTTGGCTATGGCTGGGTATTGTCAGTATGCTGTTGGTGTTGGCATATTTTAAATATGCTAACTTTTTTATTGAGAATGCTGCGACTTTACTGGGCATATCCAGCGAACATCTAAATATTGTGCTGCCTGTGGGATTATCATTTTTTACGTTTCAGGTTATATCTTACCTTGTGGATGTGTGGCGTGGAGATATTCGTGCATGCACATCGAAAAAAGAGTTCTTTTTGTACGTGGCATTTTTCCCACAATTGGTCGCGGGGCCTATTGTACGTGCCACGGATTTTCTTCCCCAGTTGCAAAAGCACCTGGGTGTAAATTGGGATTATATTTACTTGGGCGCACAAATTTTTACATTGGGCTTTATCCAGAAGGTGTTTATTGCAGATAGATTGGCGATGTTTTGTGATCCTGTGTTTGCATCGTCCTCTTTGTTTGATGCGATGACATTGTGGCTGGGTTTGCTTGCGTATGCCGTGCAAATTTTTTGTGATTTTTCTGGTTATTCTCATATGGCGATTGGCATTGCCTTGGTACTGGGATTTAAGCTTCCAGAGAACTTTCGCATGCCTTACCTTTCAACATCCGTTGCAGAATTTTGGCATCGTTGGCATATCTCACTATCGAGTTGGCTGCGAGATTATTTGTATATTCCCTTGGGGGGAAGCCGTGTTGCACCAAGCATGATTTATGTGAATTTGATGATTACGATGTTGTTGGGTGGTTTGTGGCATGGAGCATCTTGGAATTTTGTATTGTGGGGGGGCATGCACGGGTTGGCATTGTGTGCGCATCGAATCTGGAAACAAATGGGGTTTGAACTGCCTGTTTTGTTCGGCTGGGGGCTAACATTTTTGTTTGTCCTTTTAACTTGGGTGCCGTTTCGCTGTGCTGATTTTGGGCAAAGCATGGTCTATTTTTCAGGGCTACTGTCGACCCAAGGTGTTAGAGATGGTATACATTGGATAATGCCGCAAGTGGTGGGTTTGTTGTTGTTGGTTGTGCTTATTCACCTTATGATGGCTGTTAAATCACATCGTATTGGTGATTGGCATGTATCGTTACCCATATTAGAAAAAGAAAAAATATTACATATTGTGGTATGGTTTTGGCTTGTGATGGCGTTGTTGGTATGGTCGCCAACGCATAGTTCGCCGTTTATTTATTTTCAGTTTTAGGAGTGTGTGATGACTCAAACAGTTGCAGTTGTAGGATTAGGTTACGTGGGTCTGCCATTAGCTTTGGCTTTTGGACGTGTGTTACCAACGATTGGTTTTGACGTATCTGCTGAAAAGCTAGAAGCATATAGTCAAGGTTATGATCCAACAGGTGAAATGGAACATGCTTTGTTTGAGCAAGCTCAGGAGTTGCGTTACACACAAGATTTGAAAGATTTAAAACAGGCTGACTTTGTTATTGTGGCGGTTCCTACGCCTGTGGATGCAGCGCATCAGCCTGATTTAACCCTAGTCAAACAAGCTACAGCCATGGTGGGCAAGCATTTAAAGCAGGGCGCCATTGTTATTTTTGAATCCACGGTTTATCCAGGGGTCACTGAAGATGTATGTGTACCTATTTTAGAAGCTGAATCAGGACTGGTTTGTGGTGAAGACTTTAAGGTGGGTTATTCACCTGAACGTGTGAATCCTGGTGATAAAGAGCACCGTTTAGAAACGATTGTGAAGGTTGTATCAGGTCAGGATGCTGACACCTTAGAAAAGGTGGCAGAGTTATATGAATTAGTGATTGAAGCGGGCGTGCACCGTGCTGCTACGATTAAGGTCGCGGAAGCTGCAAAAGTGATAGAAAATACCCAACGTGATTTAAATATTGCTCTGATGAATGAGTTATCCATTATGTTTGATAAAATGGATATTGATACCCATGACGTATTGGCAGCAGCGGGAAGCAAATGGAATTTTTTACCCTTTAAGCCAGGTCTAGTGGGTGGTCATTGCATTGGTGTTGATCCTTATTATTTAACCTATAAAGCGGACTTAGTGGGTTATTGCCCTGATGTGATTTTATCTGGTCGACGAATCAATGATGGTATGGGTAAATATATCGCCGAGCAAACCATTAAGCAGATGATTGCTACAGGACATATGGTGAAAGGTGCGTGCATACTGGTGTTGGGGCTAACATTTAAAGAGAATTGTGGTGATTTGCGTAACTCACGGGTGATTGATGTGATTCGCGAGTTGCAAACTTATGGTGTGCAAGTGCTGGTGTATGACCCTGTTGCAAATGCAGAAGAAGCAAAGTCAGAATATGGAATTGATTTGCTTGCATGGGATGAGATTGGGCAAGTGGATGCTGTGGTGGCGGCTGTGGCGCATACGGATATTGTGCAGACGGATATGTGTTCATTACAGCGGAAGATGGATATAGAAACGCCTTTCATCGATGTAAAATCAGTGTTTGACCGTACCCTATTGGCAGAAGCAGGTTTTAAGGTTTGGCGTTTATAATGAAAGACTCGACAAAGAAAGTATTGGTGACAGGTGCGGCAGGCTTTATTGGCTCGCATGTCAGTCAAAGTCTTATCAAACAGGGCTATCAAGTGATTGGTTTGGATAATCTCAATGATTATTATGATGTACAGCTTAAACGGGACAGGTTGAAATGGTTTCATGATGAAACAAATTTTCAATTTGAGCAGTTAGATTTGGCAGATCGTGAAGCTATGGCAGATTTATTTTCTAAACATCAGTTTGACGTAGTGGTGAATTTGGCGGCGCAAGCAGGTGTACGTTATTCCATTGAACATCCGCATGCGTACGCTGATAGTAATTTGGTGGGGTTTTTAAATGTTTTGGAAGGTTGTCGTAATGGCAATGTAAAACACCTACTTTTTGCTTCCTCCTCTTCAGTATATGGCGAGAATAAAAAGATTCCCTTTGCCGTTGAAGATAGGGTGGATCATCCAATCTCGCTTTATGCGGCAACGAAAAAATCCAATGAATTGATGGCGCATGCTTATGCACATTTGTATGATTTTAAGGTGACAGGGCTACGGTTTTTTACGGTGTATGGCCCTTGGGGGCGTCCGGATATGGCATATTTCTCGTTTACCAAGACAATCTGCGAAGACAAAAGCATTGATGTGTATAATCATGGTAAAATGCAGCGTGATTTTACCTATATTGATGATGTGGTGGAGGCTGTGACACGCTTGGTGGAAAAAGAGCCCGCTACAAACTACAAAATTTATAATATTGGTAATCACTCGCCAGAAACATTAATGGATTTTATTGAAGCTATTGAATCTGCCTTGGGTAAAAAAGCAGAAAAGAACTTTCTGCCTATGCAGGCAGGGGATGTACCTGCGACGTATGCCGATGTACAAGATTTGATGAAAGATGTGGATTTTAAGCCAGATACATCACTAAACGAAGGTATTCAGCATTTTGTGGACTGGTATAGGGATTATTACAATGCGTGATTTTAGACAGTTGTTTGCAGAAGCTGACTGGTTTTCCCCTGACTTAAACCGCGATTGGGTACGATACCGTAATGATGAGAACCCAACGGGTGTGTGTTGGCATGTGAAATCGGCGAATGAAATACCCATGCTTTCTGTGATTATCCCAACAGCCGATGCAGATAGAGGTGGTTACTTCATTAAGTTGATGGACTCCTTAACCCAGCAAGATATGCAAGATTTTGAATTGATTGTGCTTAAAGGTGATAAACGCCAAGGGCGTGGCATCAATATTTGTGCAGCGATGGCAAAGGGAAAGTATTTGCTCACGGTGGATGATGATTCATCTCTGCCTGATACGAAAACGTTTGCAAAGATGATTGCAGCGATGGATGAGCATGCTGATATTGGTATGGCAGGTGGTAATAATACTGTGCCAGATTGGGCAACGTCGTTTGTTAAACGCGTGATGACACAAGTGCCAAGGCGCAGTTGGCAGCCTGTGAAAGAAATTATTGATTCTGATTTGGCAGAGCACCCATGTTTAATCATGCGTGCGGATTTATTTCGCAACGTGGGCGGTGAGAATGAAGTGATTCCACGCGGGCTTGATCCTTATTTAAGACAGGTATTTCGTGAAGCGGATACACGAGTGGTGGTCTTGCCTGATATTATTTATCACCATTTACCACCTGAAACGTGGGGTGGACTATTGGGGCAGATGAAGCGCAATGGTTATCAAGCCGCCGTTGCCAATATCCATTCGCCTGAATGGGTGATTGAGACTCCTAGTGAGCATGGCGAATTCGTATTGCGTGTGCCGTTGTGGAAGCGCGTTCTTCGCTTTCCATTGAATATGTTGAAGAGTTTGTTGCAAGGTAAATGGCTGTGGGTGTTGTGTGAAATATGTTATGCGTGGGGTTTCTTGCGTGGTTGGGTGAAGGAGAAGTAAGATGTCGGAACAAGGTTTAGAAAAAAACGATTGGTCACAAGCCGAAAAGTTTTTTGCGCGTTCTTGGACGCATATATTTTATTTCTGGAAACTGCGTCAGGTGATGCTAGCCAACACAGTGAAGAAACTCTTAAAACAACGTAAAGAAGATGCGCCGACTCGCATTATTGACTTGGGTTGTGGACCTGGCACCAATATCTTTGATGTTTATGATGTGTGTTCTGATTTTAAACAGGTCGAATGGTTTGGCTTAGACTTGAACCAACGCGAAGCCGCTATGGGATCTGCTCGTAGTAAATATCGTGTGCAAGAAAGAGACATGGAAGCAATTCATTTTATGTCGGGCGATATTTTTAAATTACCGTTTGCTGATAGCAGCATTGATATTCTTATTTCTTCGGAAGTTGTAGAGCATTTGCCAGAGCCTTTACCCGCACTGAAAGAAATGCAGCGGGTATTGAAGCCGGGTGGTTATGCCATGGTAACAACGCCCAATCCACGCAATTTACCTGAAATGCTGGGTTATGCTTTGGATAAAATAACCTTGGGGGGCTTTAAAAAGTTTTATTGGAAAGGGCAAGATGAAGTGTCTGCCCCGAAACTATCTGCCGAAGTCGGTTTTGGACATGTATCTGTGCATCCGTATCCCATTTGGCGTGACTGGTTTGAAGAGATTGGTATGCCTGTTGTGAAAAAGGTTCGGGGGCCGATGTTATTTGGTAGTCCATTCTTTGATCGGCAGCGTTTTTTGGTGGGTTTATTGGTCATCATTGACCCAATATTGGACTGGCTACCTTTTCGTTTTATGACAACGACGAATCTTGGCATGTTGTGCCGAAAGA
>CAJXLC010000046.1 GCA_913055645.1 uncultured Pseudomonadota bacterium
CAAAAATCGAAAGCGCTATAGCGCAAAAAACATGCATGACACAACGACACATGCGTGCCTCCTTCGGCTCAACCTAGCCGAAATCATCCATTACGATTAAGGCTGGCGAATTAAAATTTCCGCTATTTGCACGGCATTTAGAGCCGCACCTTTACGTACATTATCAGCAACTACCCATAAGTGCAAGGAATTAGGGAAAGAATTATCATCTCTGATACGTCCAACCCACACTGGATCAGTCCCTGCAGCCTCCGATGCCAATGGATAATCTTCGCTAGAAGGGTCGTCCACAACACAAATGCCCTCTGCATCTGCAAGCAACTCACGGGCTTGATTGGCATCCATTTGTCCTGAAAAAGTCACATTTACTGACTCTGAATGCCCGTAAAAAACAGGTACGCGTACTGTTGTCGCGGTCACAGCAATATCCGCACCCATAATCTTACGTGTTTCATCAATCATTTTCTGCTCTTCCTTGGTATAGCCGCTTTCAAGGAAAATATCAATATGAGGAATGACATTAAATGCAATACGTGCAGGAAACACATCTATTTTCGGCGCTTGTCCATTCAGCAACGCGCCTGTTTGCTTGGCAAGCTCATCCATTGCCTTGCCACCTGCACCCGATACTGCCTGATAGGTTGAAACCACCACACGCTCAATTGGCACGGCATCATGCAATGGCTTGAGCGCCACAACCATCTGAATCGTCGAGCAATTCGGATTGGCAATAATATGATTGAAACGCGCCATTTCTAAAGCATCTGGATTTACTTCGGGAACTACCAAAGCGATGTCTTCATCCATACGCCATGCACTGGAATTATCCACCACATAACAACCCGCTTCAGCAAAACGGGGGGCATGCTCTTTGGATGTATCGCCACCCGCAGAAAACAAAGCAATATCTACACCTGATGGGTCAAAACTCTCTAAATCTTGTACGATATAATCTTTACCAGCACAACTTACCACCGAACCAGCACTACGGCTTGATGCCACTGGAATCAAGTCAGCTATTGGAAAATTGCGTTCTTCCAATATTTCCAACATCGTCTCGCCAACCGCGCCCGTTGCTCCCACAACAGCCACCACATAACCTTCTTTTGCAGGTAAAAATGCTTCCATTACGCCAAATCTCCTAATGCCTTACAAACAGCATCACCCATAGCAGAGCATGAAACAGATGTTGAGCCATTCGCCAAATCAACTGTGCGCACACCTGCATCAAGTGTATCTTCAACAGCTTGCTCCACTTTCTCTGCCAGATCTTCACGGTTCAAAGAAAAACGTAGCATCATCGCAACCGATAAGATTGTTGCTAATGGATTGGCTTTATCTTGCCCCGCAATATCAGGTGCAGAGCCATGAATCGGTTCATACATAGCAAATTTCTCACCAATCGAAGCTGATGGCAGCATGCCAATGGAGCCTGTAAGCATAGACGCTTCATCGGATAAAATATCACCAAATAAGTTACCCGTTACAATGACATCAAATTGCTTGGGATTACGAATCAATTGCATAGCAGCATTGTCCACATACATGTGCGAAAGTTCAACATCCGAGAATTCACTTTGATGCACATCTATCACAATCTCACGCCATAATTCAGAAACTTCCAAGACATTGGCTTTTTCGACACTACATACTTTATTGGTGCGCAAACGCGCTGCTGCAAATGCTTTGCGTGCAATACGACGCACTTCCGATTCACCATAACGCATGGTATTAAAACCCGTACGTTCACCATTGTACTCTTCAAAACCACGCGGCTGACCAAAATAAATACCCGACACAAGCTCACGCACCACAAGAATATCTACACCCTGAACCACTTCAGGTTTTAAAGTTGAAGCATCTAATAATTGATCAAACACCTTGGTCGGACGGTAATTAGCAAACAATCCCAAGTCTTCACGAATACGCAACAAACCAGCTTCAGGACGAAGCGGCTTATCCAAAGCTTCCCATTGTGGGCCACCAACTGCTCCCAAAAGAACAGCGTCAGATCCATGTGCTAAAGCTTGGGTTGATGCTGGGTACGGATCTTTTTCTGCATCATAACCTGCCCCACCTATAGTCGCTTCTTGCCATGTTGCTTGCAAATCAAATTTCTGATTTAGCACATCCAATACTTTCAATGCTTCGCCTACAATTTCAGGACCAATACCATCACCTGGTAATACCGCAATCTTCACAGCCATCATTTACCCCTTTGTTTGACACCCTCTGTATCCATTGCGGATTTCACAGCAGCCAAAAAATCATCAATATCTTTAAATTCACGGTACACCGAAGCAAAGCGCACATACGCCACCGTATCCAGTTTTTGTAGTGCGCTCATCATATAATCACCTACTTTGCTGGCAGAAATCTCGGACTCTCCCAAGCCTTGTACTTCTGATAAAATACCATGCAAAGCTGAGGATACCGCCTCTGCAGACACCGGTCTTTTTTCCAAAGCCTTTTGCATACCATGGCGCAATTTTTCCACATCAAAGCTTTGTCGTGAGCCATCTTTTTTAATCACCATCGGCAAGCGTAATTCTGCACGTTCATAACTGGAAAAACGCTTACTACAAACCTCACATTCACGGCGACGGCGCACTGTCGCGCCCTCTTCCACCACGCGTGAGTCAATCACACGTGTATCAACGTTAGCGCAAAAAGGACAATGCAAAAATCAGCCCTCGTAAATTGGGAAGCGGTCAGTCAATGCACGTACTTCCGCAGCAACAGATGCTTGTAATGCAGCATCTTCGGGCGCTTTTAAAACTCTTAGAATCATATCGCCAATTTGCTTGGCTTCAGCCTCTTGCATGCCACGCGCCGTAATCACAGATGCGCCAATGCGAATGCCTGAAGTCACAAATGGTGATTCAGGATCAAATGGAATGGTATTTTTATTGGTTGTAATACCTGCTGCTTCCAAAGCATGTTCAGCTACTTTGCCCGTAATACCTTGCGGACGAACATCTAAGCGGAACATATGACAATCTGTACCCCCTGAAACCACCGCAAAACCACCTGCTGTTAATGTATCTGCCAATGCACGTGCATTTTTAATCACTTGCGCTTGATCTTGTTTGAACTGATCTTGCAAAGCTTCACCAAATGCCACTGCCTTAGCTGCAATTACATGCATCAAAGGCCCGCCTTGAATGCCAGGAAAAATCCGTGAATTTAGCTTCTTCGCCAAATCATCATCATCGGTTAAAATCATGCCGCCACGTGGGCCACGCAAAGTCTTATGGGTTGTTGTGGTAATCACGTGCGCATGACCAACAGGGCTTGGATATACACCTGCTGCAATCAAACCTGCATAATGCGCCATATCTACAAACAGAATCGCGCCTACAGAGTCAGCAATTTCACGCATGCGTTTAAAGTCAATTTCGCGCTCATAAGCAGAAGCACCACCAATAATCATTTTTGGCTTGTGCTCATCTGCCAAAGCTTGCATAACATCATAATCAATCAGCTGATCCGATTCACGCACACCATAAGCTACAACATTATATAAAAGACCAGAAAAGTTTACTGGGCAACCATGCGTTAAATGTCCGCCATGTGCCAAATCCATACCCATCACGGTATCACCAGGCTGCAATGCCGCCATATACACTGCCATATTCGCCTGTGATCCAGAATGCGGCTGAACATTAGCATGTTTTACACCAAAGATTTCCTTTGCGCGCTCTTGCGCCAAAGCTTCAACCTTATCCACATGCTCACAACCACCATAATAACGACGACCAGGATAACCTTCGGCATATTTATTGGTCATCACAGAACCTTGCGCCTGCATCACAGCCTTAGAGACAATATTCTCACTGGCAATCAATTCCAATGTATGCTGCTGACGACCCAATTCTTCTGCAATGGCCGCAACCACCACATCATCATTCAAATCAGCCTGAAAGAAATCACTACGATTTGTCATTATACCACTCCAAAATCATCTAAAAAAATCATTCTCAATGTAACGATTCAGATTACTACTGATTTGTTTCGTTACACCAAAACAAAACGAGGGCCCACATAAGGAGCCCTCGCTTAAAACCATCACTCAAGGGCGCTGCCCAAGAAAACTTAGTAACGACGCTCGCTAATACGGGCTGCCTTACCACGCAAGTCACGTAGATAGTACAATTTCGCACGACGCACTTGACCACGGCGTTTCACTTCAACGCTGCCAAGCATTGGGGAATGCAATGGAAAAATACGCTCAACACCAATACCATTTGAAATTTTACGCACTGTAAAGCTACTTGAGATGCCTTTGTTATGACGTGCAATTACTACACCTTCATAAGCCTGCAAACGCTCACGCTTTTCAACGCCTTTCTTGCCATCTTTAAAATCTACTACTCGCACATTCACGCGGACGGTATCGCCCTCACGGAACGCCGGAATATCACTACGCAACTGATCTTTTGTTACATCATCCAATGCACGCATTTCATGCCTCCAAACTCTTATCAACCTTCTCTGTCAAACATCCGATCCAAATAAATCGCTAATGCTGACCGTACCGAAAGGTGGCGCACCTTACCTATCCCAACGATAGGTGACAACCATCCATTTGCATCTGGCAGATTCTTCACATCCAAACCTGAACCAGTTCCAAAGACAATTAAATGATTTCCAGCCATTTTTGGCAATGTGTACGGCTCAACGATTTCACCATTTTCAACCTTTGCAGAGGTCATCCAAAGCCTATAATTACCTTCTTTTTGCGCATCTTCGAGTGAATTCACTACCCTTACCGATTGCAGCACCTGCTTACGTCCAACATTGCGCGCACCGCCCTCACCATGTTCCCAATAACCAGTTAAATCATGCACCATAGCCTGCATACCTTTGGCTGGATGCACCAAAAAAACTTTTTCTATACCATAAAAACCACATGTTCGTGCAAAATCATGCACATCCATCGGTGTAATCGAGGTCGTAGAACTTTCACCTTTGCGATTGAGTACAGGGTGATGCACCAATGCCACAGCAATTTCAGCAGCCTCCACTAAGCAGCTGGGTCTACTCGACGAAAGCTATGCACCCAAACTTTTGCATCCAGATTCCACTCCATGCCTTTATGCATACTTAAAATAAGCGCCTTATACATAGCAAGGTTTGGATAACCCTCAGCTTGAGCATCGGCATCAGTCATATCACCTAGTGTTGAGCGTGTGAGTGTCGTCACTTCAAACGCAACACCATCAAGCTCGAACTTCTCGCCAGGGTAGGCATACACGCCATCACGTCGTTGCTGTGTCTTTTGTCCAGCAATTGCAGCAGCAATCAGTTTTGGATGACGCACTAGATTTTCTATTTCACATGTTTTATCAGGATATTGATTCATGTGCCAACTATTGCCGATAACATCCTATAAAGTCTACCTTTTTTATCATATTGATAGCCGCCCCTAATTGCCAAGCAGCCCTTTCATAGCACCCGCGGCTTTGCCACCCATATCACTGGCAGCACCACCGAGGTTGCCTCCAAGTTTACCTGCTCCATTCAAACCACCTTTAAATAAGTCCGCTGATTTACCTAGATATTTACCAACGCCAAGTTTGGCAACGGAACCTTTCACATTACCCAATAGCTTAGAGGATAGAATTTGAGCGACCTCAGCCGCAGTCACACCACCACTTTTCTTGCCCACGTCAGTTAAATGAATGCGCGGTAATTTAACGCTCTGTTCTGCCTTACCAAGCGCTGCAATACGCACCTTTGCAGATGTTCCTTCAACGACCAGTTTGCGAATCACCATTTTTAACTCTTCACCGCTACCTGAATCGCTAGAAGCACTCTTATCACCAGCACCAACACCTAAATTCTTTTTCAATATATCCGCATTGGATGTTCCTGATTTGTTAATCTCATAAATAACAGCCAGATTACTAATCATAAGCTCGTCAATAATCATAGGGTTTTGATTCACTGTCGCGACATCTATTTTCGCACGAATCAGGCCCAGTTTAAAAATGTCTGGATCACTAAAACCCTTAGGATTAGCAACATTTAAACCTCGAACCTCTGCTTGCCCAGCCTCCAGTTTTAACTTCACATCAGCAACACTAACCGTGGTTTTTGTCGCCTCTGTTCCATAAGTCTGAATCGCATCTTTCACAATACCATCCAAGTTGGACCACACAAATATCAAACCACCAATCACCAACACCAGTAGAGAAACAACACCAATCAATACTTTTTTCATAACAACGCTCCCACAAATAAACAGCTATATCTGCTTAGTATAGCAAAAAAAATAGCACTGTTACATCACATGCAATTGCCAGCAGCAGACCATGTCACTTTTTTATTTTTACATCCAAGCTACTTAGCTTTAAGCATCGCTTGCTTTAAATCGCTATCGGCGGGTTTATTACCAAGCCATACAGCCAACAGAGCTTGTTGGAAGTCTAACCCTGCAATACTTCCTACTTGTTGACCTTTAATCACAACATGCGTTTCCCCATTTGTTAAAAAATCAAAGTATAGATGGTCGCCCTGACGCGCATCAGAAAACATTGCACTAAAAGCATCCAATCTATCTTTCAGCGCCGCAAAGGCAGCCTTACTCTGATTTTTCTTAAAACCAGCATGCCAACCTTTGACCAATTTTTCTTTATCCACTTCGCTATATAATATATCCATACTGATGCGTGCTGGGCTTGGTTTTGCCAGTACTGTTTCCGCACGATTGGCAGAATCTTCCAAATACAAAGCGCCCACATAAATATCAAAAAAGAATTTGGTACGTACGCCAGCACCATTCAATAACAGCGTCTTACCTTCCACCACCACCTGATCAGGGACATTTACCCCTTCAACATCAACAGCCCATGCTGATGAAGTAAATAAAAACAATAACATGCATAATATCATTCGTTTCATAACGCTCTCCTGACTACAGGGTAGCAGAAACTCACGCCACCGGTGAAACAAACATACATGCATCCGAACTCCATAGAGCTTAAGAAAGCATTAGGGCAGGCACGCGACCTGATATAACCAATTAAACATGCGCTGCCACAAGTTTTAACCAGTTCACAATCAAAATATTTGCACGCTCTTTTGGTTTTGCGGATAATAATGCTTCTTTTAATTCCGTAACGTAAGCTTCAGGAATATGATAAATTGCACCTGATGTTTCCATGCCCGCAGGTGTTTTCAACAAACGCAGACCAACCACATCACCCACATCAAACATCCGACTTCCATAGCTATCAGCAATCACAATCGCTTTCGCTTTATCTTTCAAAGCATCACGCACGCTAAAGCTTTGCCCAGCCTGACAATCTGTGATTTGATACAATTGCAACGCACATGAGGGCAACTGTTTTAAATAATCTCGCTGCGCTTTATCCAAATTTAAATCATCCGCAGCAAGCACCAGTTTTAATGCATTGGCTTCACCATCCACATCTGCAAAAGAGCCTTCTGACAACAATGTTTCCAGTAAATTAACATCATGAATACTACGAATTCTCGCATCTGCACTAGCAATGCCAGCGCGTTGTTCATCCGATATTCCTTTTAACCAAACATCTTCAACCCAAGCTTCAATTGCTTCACTGTACTGCTTATTCAACCAGCTTAACGCAAGCTGCACACCTTCTTTGCGACCCAAGCTTGCCACATCCTGCTCCCTTTTTTGCAGCATGCAGCATTTTTTATATTTCTTGCCACTACCACATGGGCAGGGTTCATTTCGTTGGGTTTTAACAGTCACAATGTATTCCCTCGCTAAAAAATAGTACTCACCCGCACTCAGACATGAAGGAACGGCTAAAAAGCCGCTCCTAAACAGGTCAGCTTACTGAATATTTTTATCTGGTACAATCAACATTTCAACACGGCGATTAAGCTGGCGACCCGCTTCTGAATCATTACTTGCACGCGGTTGTGATTCACCACGTCCTTCTGTGCTTATACGTTGCGGATTCAGGCCTGAATCTTCCAAATTCCATGCAACAGCATTGGCACGATCCTCAGATAAACGTTGATTGTATGCCGCAGAACCTACATTGTCGGTATGCCCGATAATACGAATGCTTGAACGAGGATAACGCTGTAAAATATTCGCAACCTTGTCCAAGGTGCGTGTAAATGCAGGTTTTAATGCTGCCGAATTAAAATCGAATGAGACTTCAGAGTTCATGGTTATTTTCAGATTCTCATTTTTCAAACGTTCGACTTCAATTTGGTTAGCACGACGTTCAGAAGCTAATTGTTGCTTAAATTCTGCTTCCTGTTTATCCATATAAACACCAGTGCCAGCACCAACTGCACCACCGATTGCCGCGCCCGCCAAGGCGCCACGTAATGCCCCGCCAGAATGATCGCCTTGATAACCAACAATAGCGCCGAGTAAAGCACCCGCAGCAGCACCACCCGCAGCATTCTGTTTGGTGTGTTTATTCGGGTCATCAGGCCCTGTAACACACGACGATAGCAATAGAACAGCAGACATCAGCATAATTTTTTTCATTTTTATCTCCTTATTTGCAAAGCAAAAAAATCCATTAAAAAATATTCAAGGACAGTTTGATACTTTGAGCATACAAGTGCAATAGCTTCATTAGCGGACTTTATACGCCCATACGCGAACATTACACCCAACAAATCACACGATTTAATCTTAGTATAAAAAACCATAAACCACTTACACCGCCTGCTTACATTAAAATAACCACGCTGCCTCTGCACGGCGTGTTTCCTCATAATCACGAATCACATCCGCATGCTGTAAGGTCAAGCCAATATCATCCAATCCATTCAACAGGCAATGCTTACGAAAATCATCCACCTCAAATGAAAAAACGTGTCCTTTTGGCGTTGTAACCGTTTGCGCGTTCAAATCAATATTTAAACGATAACCTTCTTGAGCCTGCGTTTCTGAGAATAACACATCCATCTCTGCATCACTCAGAACAATGGGTAAAATACCATTCTTAAAGCAATTATTATAAAAAATATCAGCAAAACTCGGTGCAATCACACATGAAATACCATAATCTAAAATCGCCCACGGCGCGTGCTCTCGCGATGAGCCACAACCGAAATTCTCACGCGCCAACAAAACTTCCGCACCTTGATAACGCGGTTGATTTAATACAAAATCCTTGCGTACTGGGCGGTTCGAACAGTCCATTTCAGGTTGTCCTACATCTTCATAGCGCCATTCATCGAATAAAAATGGCCCATAACCTGTGCGCTTGATGCTTTTTAAAAACTGTTTCGGAATAATCGCATCAGTATCAATATTTGCCCTGTCCACAGGCACAACCAATCCGTTTAACGTTGTAAATGCTTGCATAATTAGTTACCCGCCTTTTCTTCCCAATCTCGAATATCAACAAAATGACCTTTGATTGCTGCCGCTGCTGCCATCGCAGGACTCACCAAATGCGTACGCCCTCCTGCGCCTTGGCGACCTTCAAAGTTACGGTTGGAGGTGGAGGCACAGCGCTCTTGCGCGTTCAAACGATCCGCATTCATCGCCAAACACATCGAGCAACCTGGTTCACGCCATTCAAAACCTGCCGCTTTAAAAATCACATCCAAACCTTCTTCTTCAGCTTGCTTTTTCACCAAACCAGAACCTGGAACCACCATGGCAAGCTTCACATTAGCCGCAACCTTATGCCCCTTGGCAACCGCAGCCGCCGCACGGAAATCTTCAATACGCGCATTGGTGCATGAACCAATAAACACTTTATCAATCAAAACCTCTGACATCGGCGTATTTTCTTGTAATCCCATATATTCAAATGCTCGCGTCCAACCTTCACGCTGCACATCATCTTTGGCATCTGCCAAAGCAGGTGTTGAGCTCGTAATCGGTACAACCATTTCAGGGCTCGTGCCCCACGTTACTTGCGGCACAATATCTGCAGCATTAAAATTTAATTCTTTATCAAACACTGCATCAGCATCTGAATGCAGCTTGCGCCATGCTGCTTCTGCTTGATGCCATACTTCACCAGCTGGCGAAGACGGGCGACCTTTCACATAATCAATGGTCACATCATCTACCGCAACCATGCCGCAACGCGCACCTGCTTCAATGGTCATATTACAAAGGCTCATGCGCCCTTCCATGCTCAATGAGCGAATCGCCGAACCTGCAAATTCAATCGCATAACCTGTACCACCAGCCGTACCAATTTCACCAATGATATACAAGGCAACATCTTTGCCTGTAATGCCTGCTGGCAAATCACCATCCACTGAAATACGCATCACTTTTGGTTTCTTTTGAATAATACACTGGGTTGCCAAGACATGTTCCACTTCAGATGTACCAATACCCATCGCTATTGCACCAAAAGCTCCATGCGTAGAGGTATGTGAATCACCACATACCACCGTCATACCAGGCAGAACCAAGCCTTGCTCAGGACCAACCACATGCACAATGCCCTGACGAATGTCATCCATCTTAAATTCGGTGATGCCAAACTCTTTACAGTTCGCATCCAAAGCTTCGACCTGTGTACGTGCTACAGGGTCTGTAATACCAAACTCTAAACCAGTTGTTGGCACATTGTGGTCAGGCGTTGCAACCGACGCATTCACGCGCCAAGGTTGACGCCCAGCCGCTCTCAAGCCTTCAAATGCTTGCGGACTGGTCACTTCATGCACCAACTGCCTATCAATATATAACAACACGGAACCATCATCGTTGGCCTTCACAACATGCTGCTGCCAAACTTTTTCAAACAATGTCTTGGACATGCTTACTCCCTAACGTGAAACAATAGACGGTCGCAGCCGTCAAGGCGACATAGTACCCAAAACAAAAAAAAGGGCGACCCAAGGCCGCCCATTTATTTTATATGCATTGCATCAGAAGTTCACTCGATAATGCACATTACGCCAACATTCGGGTAAAACTTCTCCAGAAGGAAATGCCAAACGCTCTTTATTCGCAGGCATGGGATCACCCACTTCCTCACCAGATTGATAGCGTACAGAAATCTCACCAACACTAGGATCCGTTAACGCACTCACATCCAACACATCTACCAAATCACCATTTTTCATATCTTTCAAAAACATGACAGCCTCCTTCGACAAATCACTTCGCAACAACCACAACCTCCCTTCTAGTAGTGAAGCACCTATTACTGCAATTGTCTATACAAGATAAATTAACCTCATGAATTCAAAAGCCTTACTTGTCATAACATACGGCATGCTACTTTAAAAAGTTAAGATTGTGGCGCCAGTAAAACGATATCAATACGGCGGTTTTTTTCACGCCCCTGCAATGTTTCATTGTTCGCAATCGGTTTTTCTTCACCAAAACCAACCGATTCAACGTCACGAGGCACTTCAAGCTTCGCCATCAAATAAGCTTTTACTGCATCTGAACGGCGTTCTGATAGCGCTTGGTTATAAAGGTTTCCACCCGCAGAATCAGTATGTCCCTCTACACGTACCGAACGATCAGAAAACATCAAAATAGACTGTACTGCACTATCAATCATAGCATACGTATCAGGTGGAATCACAGCACTACCACTGCGAAAATTAAGACGCTTCATACGTAAAATAACATCTGCATCGGGTGTTAAAAGAATTTCAACATCCGCAGGGTCAAATAGCTTGGTTAGACGCTTAATTTTCGCTTCAGCATCTCTTTTAACCTGCAATTTCCTGCGTAGTTCTTTCATGCTGGCAAGATCCCCTTCATAAACGCCCATCTTGGCATTCAATGAAGCAATCTCTTTATCAGAATCTTGAAGTTGTTTTTGGTAACTTGTTTGCATAGCTGCTACGGCTTGCTGCAATATCAACGCCTGCTGTTCAGCACTATCGGCAGCGCTAAGATTCACTCCAAGGTATTTTGCCAAGGCATTTAATCGAGATTCTTCAGTATCACGCAATGTTTCAACCATGGATGGGTTATCACGCATGTTACGGCCCAAAGTTGCCACCTCAATCGCACGCTCCGATTTAGTCTGAGCTTGTTGCGCAAGCGCATGCATTTTTACTTGATTATCTGGGCTATCTTTAATCAAACGTTCAATTTCTTTTTTCAAAGCAACGGCTTCACCTGTTGCCTTGGGGGCATATTCTCTGGCTTTTAATTTACGTCCTTTCGCCACACTCAATACCACAGGGCTTACAAACTGTTTACGCAAGGAAACGACTTGTGCCGAGCGAAGCGTCTGCAAAGCAAATTTAGCCTGCTCCTTTGCGCGCTCCATATTCCCATCTTCAACAGACTTAACAACACGATTAAAGTCTTGCTCAGCACGTAATACCAAATCATCGCGCAAATAACTTGCATCGGTCATCTGCATGCGATCACGAGATTCCACCAATCCTGAAAATTGCGCGCTCACCGTCTGCACCGTTACAATTGCTTGTTCGAGTTCATTCGCACTCGTATCCAACGCTTCCCGCGCTTTATCATTTCTACCTGCTCGTAAATATTCCTTCGCATCTGCCAAAGATTCCTTTGCATCATGATAATGATTGGGTGAAAATTCAGCAGCCCTAAGCTGCTCTGCTTCTCCCATGCGTTTTTCTACATCATCCATCGTCATCGCACAGGCCGCTGATGTAAAAAACATCAACGCAAAAGAAGTGACTAAAATACGTAACAATACCAATATATAATTTAACATCACAAGGACTCCTTTATCATTAAGAAAGAAAATGATAAGGCTCTTGTTTTACTCTAAAATGACCTATATCACAAAATAATCAAGGGGCTGTCCCAGATAACTAGGAAAAGTTATCGTGAGGGACAATATGAGAAAGA
>CAJXLC010000047.1 GCA_913055645.1 uncultured Pseudomonadota bacterium
ACCACACCCTACTGTTTGCTTTTCGCAAAACCTGCATCATTTAAACTGAAAAAATGCAAAGAACGTTGAAATATAATGCTTTTAGAGCTGCATCAACTAAAAAATAAGTTTAAAGTGATTATTACGCTTTTTTACAAAATAAATCCATCCTTTCAATCAAGCATATCAACAAAATCATTGTCAGGTGAGAGATGAACATAACGGAAAAGCATCTCTAGTGTTTCGTGCCCTGTCATGCATTGGACTTGCTTTATATTTAGCCCTCTCTCAAAAAAGCGACTTGTAGCTTCATGCCGTAAATCGTGAAACCTTAAATCTTCAATTTCAAGCAATCTTACAAGCCTTGTAAACGCCCTTGATATATCTCCAGCGTTGGCAATAAAAACTTTATCATTAGATTTCATTGATTGAAGTGTATCAATTGCAATGCGTGACAGACGCACTGTCCTTGCAAGCCCTGACTTTGATTTCCTTACATAAGCATGTCGTTTCTTCAAATCAACATCTTGCCATTTCAATGATGCAATTTCACCTTGTCTCATACCAGTTTCAAGAGCGATGATGATAGCATTTCTTAAATCATATTGATTACCAGCATTAGCCAACAATCTTTCTTCCTCATCACCCAGCAAGCGTCGTTCCCTTGAGTTATTTACAACTGGACGCTTAACACCTTTGACAACATGCTGCACTGTAGGAATTTGCCATTCATTAATAATCTTTGTGTATATATTCGAAAGTAGCGCAAGATACTGCTTAACCGTTGCTGGTGCATAGCCACCGCTTAACATGTGATCTCTATACTCGGCAATATCTTTGGATGTAATATGCGATAACGACTTGCTCCCAAGATCGCTGTTAGCAATATTATTTAACTTTCCCTTTTCACTACTATAGCCCTTTTTACGAATTGATATCGTATCACGATATTTAATAACCATATCCTTCAACTTGGTTGTGCGCGCAATATCAGTATCAACAAGCACACCCTTATTTTGCAACTCTGTTAATGCTTTGCGCTCGTATGCTTTGGCTGTTTTTAAATCTGCAAAGCTCTTACTTGGATAGCGCATCCCCTTCCAGTCAACACGTACTCGATAACGCCTATTATTACTTTTTGTATAGTACCGCTCAACACTCATGCGCGGAGTGTATGGGAGATATATGGGAGCGTAAAGGTAAAATTGACACTATTTAACCACATTGAGAAAACCCTTTAAAACACATATAACATATTGTTTTATAAGTAAATATTAAGTTTACATTGCAGCCATGCAAAAGGTTAAAATCGGGACTGAAAATCCCTGTGTCCTTGGTTCGATTCCAAGTCTGGCCACCATTATTTAAAAAGGGGTTACGAGCAATCGTAGCTCCTTTTTTATTTCAACCATGCAATGATAACAAACATCATTGCAATAAAAGAAAAGGTAGCTTTCAAAATCATTCGCAGATGGCGCTCTTGAAGTTTATCATGCCAACCTGCCGATGCTCTCGCTGCAAATGGCATGGTAAATAGCAAACCAGCCCACGTTGCTGATAAAAATAGCCATTGCCCTTGCAATAGTTCCTGCCAACCTGATTCAACCAATACATTCAGAAACACTGCAAATGAGACCATGATAAAACCACATATTGCCGATGTGCCTACTGCATCTTTTAAGCTTAAAAAGCGTCTCAACAATGGCACAAGCATTGTACCACCCGCAATACCCAGCACACCTGATATATAACCAATCGGTAAGCCGAGGAAGATTAAAATGCCATTGTGTTTCGAGTCAACCGACAATGCACCCCCATAATCATAGGCAACCCAAGCATTGAGTGCTGCCAATGCTAAAAGAATCCATAGTTCAGGAAGAGTCAAAGCACTCCATAAACCCAAGCTTGCCCCCAACAACAGTCCTGGCCATAGATAATAAAGCAACTTGATATTCACATGTCCTAACCGCCAATGCGAACGTGCTGAGAAACCTGCTGTTAAGGCAATCGCTACCATGCTAGAAAAAATAGTCAGTGCCATGCCACCTTCTGTACTTCCTTCAATACTGGGCATCAAAAGGTAAAATACAGGTACATAAATTAAGCCTCCTCCCACACCTGCTACACCAGCCATAAAACCAGCCAATACCCCAGCACATAAGCCAACGCCCAAAGCATACAAAAGCAGAGAGATGTCCCATTCCATATCAGCCCTCCATGAATAGCCTCACTACAAACAAAAAAGGCACAAAGAACAAGTCTTTGTGCCTTTTTAAATTGCCCATTTAAATCATGCCGTTTACGAACCGCGCTTCGGACGTGAGCCGCCTGACTTACGGCGCGGTGCGCTTCGTCCATCACCACGACCTTCTGTGCGACGTGGCGGGCGACCAGAACCCGAACGACCACTTTTCCCACTTCTTGAAGAAGGCCGACGCTTGCGCTCAACAGGCGCACTATCTGATTCTTCGCGTGACATTTGCAATTTACGATCTGATACACGTGTATTTTGCAATGTCTTCAAAATATGGTTTGGCATACCTTCTGGCAAATCAATCGTGCTGTAATGATCATAAATTTCAATATGCCCAATAAACTCATTTTCAATGCCTGACTCATTGGCAACAGCACCTACAATATTAGCCTTTTGAACATCATGATCCGAACCAACTTCAATACGAAAACGTTCCATACCACGCTCTAAACGCGGCAAAGAACGTGTAGATGTTCGTTTTGCACGTTGCGGACGCTCTTCACGAGTATTTTCACGCCCTGAATCACGCTCACCACTTGTTTCACGACGCTCATTTTTGCGCTCTGGTTTACGTTCAGAACGACGTGATTCTGTTAGCAATAAAGGCTTATCACCTTGCACCATTTTTGCTAAAGCAGCGGCAATTTCTTGTGCAGGGACTTGATGTTCCACTTCATACTGTTCAATAATTTTTGCAAACAAACTTAAATCTTCTGATTCCATAGTAGCTTGAATGCGCTGCTTAAAATCTTCTACACGTTTATCATTGATATCAGCCGTTGATGGCATTTGAAACTCTTCAATTTTTTGACGTGTTGCACGCTCAATCGAATACAGCATACGGCGCTCACGTGGTGCAACGAATAAAATTGCATCACCTGCACGACCTGCACGACCTGTACGACCAATGCGATGCACATAAGACTCTGTATCACCTGGAATATCATAGTTAATCACATGCGAAATGCGCTCAATATCCAAACCACGCGCCACCACATCAGTCGCTACCAAAATATCCAAATGCCCTTTTTTCAAACGGTTAACGATTTGTTCACGCTGCTTCTGTGCAATTTCACCATTCAACGCAGCAGCACCAAAGCCACGCGCTTCTAGTTTCTCTGTAACTTCAACCGTTGCACCACGTGTGCGCACAAAAATAATCATGCCATCAAAGGTTTCAGCTTCAAGAATACGGGTAAGCGCATCCATTTTATGTCTGCCACTGACCGACCAATAACGTTGCCGAATGGTGGTTACCGTGCTGGTTTTATTTTTAATCGTAACATGTTCAGGGTTCTTTAAATAACGCTTGGTAATCTTACGAATTACATCAGGCATGGTTGCTGAGAACAAAGCAATTTGACGTTGATCAGGCGTTTGCTCCAAAATCCATTCGACATCATCGATAAAGCCCATGCGTAACATTTCATCAGCTTCATCTAAAATCAACGTCTTCAAACCACCCAGTTTTAAAGTTTTACGACGCATATGATCCATCACACGACCCGGTGTACCAACCACCACGTGTACACCACGTTTTAACTGGCGCAATTGTGTATCATAACTTTGACCACCATAAATCGGCAAAACATGAAAACCTTTTATGTGGCTACCATATTTTTTAAATGCTTCAGCAACCTGAATCGCCAATTCACGTGTTGGCGCAAGCACCAAGACCTGTGGATCACGCAAACTTGTATCAAGCTTTGATAACACTGGCAACGCAAAGGCAGCCGTTTTACCTGTACCTGTCTGAGCTTGACCCAGCACATCACGATTATCCAACACATATGGAATAATCTCAGCTTGAATCGGCGATGGGGATTCATAACCCGCATCCTTCAAGCCTTGCATGACGGGTTCTGATAAACCCAAATCACTAAATTTTATTTGTTGTACATTTTCTTCAGAAGACATTTAAACACCCTATGGACGTATAAACGCCCAATGAAATACACCGAATATTCATATTCGATACTGCAAGCGAGACCTTATGCCCCGACATCCATCATTTCAAATAGGGGGAAAACCTTCATTTACATTCATTACTTATGCTACGACAGTAACATCTAAGATCCCGCACCCTCACACACAATCATTACATTTGCATTAAATCTCATATTATAGTCGAACATAACATGACAGTCTCATGACAATACATGCAAATCAAAATGTTTTCATATCATGTGATGCTGGACACATTTGTATGTGTAAAAATACTTAGACTTGGTACTTTCTAAGTTAAATAGAGGGTTTATATGGCTAATATCATGGTGTTTAAAGAGGGAGATGTACTCATTGGGCAAGGTGATGAAGATGCTGTCGCCTATCTTATTCAATCAGGCTGGGTAGAGGTTCGCCGCAGACAACAAGACGGTCGCATTCAAATATTTACACTTCAAGCAGGTGAAGTGGTCGGTGAACTTGGGCTTGCAGGATTGGCACATCAACGAACTGCAACCGTCACTGCATTGACCGATGGTGAAGTGGAAATCATTGATCGAGGCGCACTGATTCGTCTGGTTAATGGACCAGCAAGCCGATTAACACCATTATTAGCAGCATTATTTTCCCGCCTAAAAATTGCACTTGATGAAGATTCTTCGAGCCACCTTGAAGATACCTTTATCTCTTATGCAAAGCTGGAAGGAACAAACACAAAAGCACAACAGGCACTGTGCAATCATCCAAGAATGATTTACCATTTACCATGGGTGTTCGGAGCCCATCATCCGCCTCAAAGTGTGACCGACTTATTCACAGACAATAAACCTGCCGATGTCAAACTTGCTGGCTGCAGCCGTTTACTTCGCGAAGAACATTTATTCATTGAAAACGCGCCTACTGGCGGTTTGCAATTACGTCTAGCTCAGCATGGCGACTTCTGCCTTCTTGATAATGAACGTGTGGGCTATGGTAAAAATGCAATCGAAGTTCCTCTTTGCAAAGGCTTACACACACTCAAATTTGGCGATCAAACCACTCCATTTGAATTTAGTTTAGATGTATTGTGCTAAGCCCAAAGCAGAGGGACACTAACTATTAGGCTCAACCTTAATACGTTCAATATGACTGGTTTTCCCCGTAATCACACTAACTTTTAATAGGGTTGCAAAAAGTGTTGCACCACGATCAACCGCTTCAAAACGCTGTGGCAGCCGCGCAATCATACGATGCAATGCACCTTCTTTTCGCATACCAATAATGGATTGATAGGAGCCTGTCATCCCAATATCTGTTTGATAGGCCGTACCACTGGTATGAATAATTTCATCACAGGTTGGAATATGTGTATGCGTTCCGTAAACGAAGGAAACGCGCCCATCCAAATGCCAGCCCATGCCCATTTTTTCACTGGTTGTTTCGGCATGTAAGTCCATAAGAATCACTTTTACATCCGACGGAATCTCAGATAATGCTTGGTCTGCAGCAGCAAAAGGGCAATCCCATGTACCACTCATAAACACCTGACCTATGGTGTTAATCACCGCAACAGGGTGCCCCGCTGCAGTTTCTTGAATAGTCCAGCCCTGCCCTGGTGCCGCAGGAGAAAAATTCATAGGGCGAACAAACCTATCATCTTCATCAATGGTTTTAAGAAAGTCCCGTTGATCCCAACAATGATTACCATTGGTCAATACATGCACGCCTGATTCAAATACTTCATCAGCAACTTTACGCGTTGTACCAAAACCTGCTGCAAGGTTTTCGCCATTGGCAACCACGAAATCAACCTCGTTTTGATAAACAATGCTAGGCAAATGATCACGCAAGGCTTTGCGCCCAGCCTTGCCGAGAATATCGCCAATCACCAATATATTTATGTGTTCGGACATGTCATCCATCCTTGTTCAGTTATGATTGCATCAAGTGGTATATCATGCGCTTCATGCTCAATCACTGAGCATCGCTGACAATCAAAAGCAAGACCAATCACCTTATCAATATGTTGTTTATGCTGAGCCAACCAACGGTCGAAACAGCCTTTTCCCATGCCAATACGATTGCCTTGCTCATCAAACCCCACAATTGGGCACAGCACAATGGCAGGAGAGACTCCCTCTTGCCAGCATTCTCCATGCACAGGCTCCAAAACACGCAATAGTCCAGCTTTCCATTCTGTATCTGAATCACAACTTAACCAATCCATATCCCCGCTTTTTTGTGTTACAGGGGCATAATATTGATGTTTGCTTTGCGATGTAAAAAGAGCACTTGTATCCACTTCTTCAGCAAGCGAACGATAGCACAATATCTGAACATCTTTGTTATCATATTGTTGATAAAGGTAATCGTGCAAGGTTTGTAAAATCTTACCAGAAAAATTCTCTCTTTGTTCAAATGACAGTGCCTTACGGCGAGATAAACACCGTTGCCGCAATTGTTGTTTGCAATTTTTCATGGTTTGGAATGAGTTCGCAATAAAAGGGTACCCCCGCACTGACGTAGTGACGGCAAGTCGTCGAACCCTCTATGACGAGGTGGGTGCGGCACGTTGAAATCAGGTATCCCAAACAAGGGACGCTCACAAACAGCGTAGCTAAGCTCCCATATGACATGCATCGGCTCAGGCAACATAAAGCCACTCGCTCAGCGCAGGGGCACTTTAGCTAAACCCTCTGCTTGTAAAACAACATCGTCAAGAGCCGAAATTACTGTATCCATATTTTGGATTTCCACTTCACCTTTTTTCAATAGCTCACCTGCTAAATTCAGTGCCGCCAACGTAATAAGGCGATCGCTCCCTGCTGTTGCTCCAAGCTCACGCAACTCATCAATTTGTTGCTGTACCAATTCAGCTGCTGCTTCAACAGCTTCCGGGTTATCATCCGTCCGAATGCTAAATTTTTTTCCCAGTATGTTTACATCAACCTTATGGCTCATGTCGATTCCTGACTTGGCGCGGTAATAATTTGGTCTAATTTTTCCATGGCATGCTCAACGCGATTTTTTGCTTCTTGGCGTTTTTCCTGCCCATCATGAATCTCATGTTCAAGCTGTTGAATTTGTTCCCGGCGCTTACGCAATTCACTCTCGGCCAAGCGTACCACTTCTCGCAAACGCTGATTTTCAGACATCATCTTTTCAGTATTGCGCCGAATCGTTGACATATGCTCTGTCAATAACGCAATCCGCGTTTCAAGTTGGCTTTGATTTTCACTACTGTTCATGGGTGTATTGAAGCATTCCCCATCATAGAGGTCAACCGCCTACATGCCGTTATATTCAATTTTATGACGCAAAAGTGCCTTCAATATCTGCCAACCAAGGAAAATACTCAATCAACCAGCCTGCCAAAATACTGAAGCTGCCAAAAAATATAAGTGCTCCAACAAGCATCAATAAGATACCTGATATCACTTCAATCACATGCAAATGACGCTTAAAGCGTTGTGACCAATTTAAAAATGCATCCGTTGCCAAGGCTGCCAGCAAAAAAGGCACGCCCAGACCCGCCGAGTAGGCAACCAGTAAAGATATACCTTGCCCAACGTGTTGTTGTGCGCCAGCCACCGCTAAAATTGCGCCTAAAATCGGACCAATACATGGCGTCCAACCAAACGCAAAAGCTGAACCCAGCAGCAATGCACCTGAGCCACTACGTGCATTCACTCCGCCTGTATCCACACGCGCTTCCATCATCAAAAAAGGAATACGAATCAAACCCGCATAGTGCAACCCAAACACAAAAATAATGACCCCTGCGATTTTACCCAATACGCCCATATTCGAGAGCAACCATTGCCCCAACCACGTTGCTGAAGCTCCCAAAGCAACAAACACCAAGCTAAAGCCAAGAATAAACCACAAGGACTGGGTAATTGCTGTTCGTCGCACAGATGATTCAGCATCCGTTTGATGGCGTAACACATCCACAGATACGCCGCTAATATATGACAAATAAGCCGGTACAAGCGGTAGCACACACGGCGACAAAAAAGATAGTAAGCCGGCTACAAATGCACCGACAAGCGTGATTTCAATCATAATTAAAAGTCCTTGGAAAGCTTGAACACAAGCTTGCGTCTGCAAGCGGAGCGGAACATTACGCTTTTAAATTGTTTCTGAGTAGCCATAGCTTAAACATGCCTTTATTAATTTAAACTTAAACTTTAAAGTTTCCCTAGAGAAGTGCGAATTAATGGCGATAAATGCAAGCAATCGAGTCACTACAGATAAGATTCTTCCCCAGATAACCACGCGCCATAACTCTCACTACACTCCCCTTCCAATATAATAATTTCAGGTGTTTCATAAGGGTGATGCTGCTCCAACCAAGCCACAACTTGTTCTTTAAGGGCAAGCGTCGTTTTAATATGTAAATAATACTCTTGTGAACATTCCAACTTGCCCTGCCAACGGTAGGTCGATGTTCCAGATAGTTGCTGAATACACGATGCAAGCTGCTTATCAAGCAATTGCTCCGTCATCCATTGCGCTTGCTTTGCCTGATCAATACTGGTGAGAATCATAATCATATGTGGCATAGGAAAAGCATAGCCCATTTGCAATACAATAGGTAGTTGCCTCCCCCGTTTAGTCAAACTGCTGCACATTAAAAAAATACTTTGCCGTTACCGTACGTACTTCTATAGTAAGCATAAGGGCTTAGAAATAATGACTAAAAACTGGGAGTCTATATGATTGAAAAACATCAGCGTAAAATCTTTGTGCTCGATACCAATGTATTGATTCATGATCCGAATGCTTTAAGCCGTTTCGATGAGCATGATGTGGTATTGCCTATCGTGGTTGTCGAAGAAATGGACAAAGTAAAACGTGGTGTTGATGAGTTAGCTCGCAATGTGCGCGATGTATCCCGTTATTTGGATGAATTAAGCGAGCAAGCAGAAGATTTATCAAAGGGCTGCTTGCTACCGGGCGGTGGTCGCTTATTTTTTGAAATGACGCACCACATTAGTGATGTTTTACCTGAATCCCTTAGCCGCGGCAGCAATGATAATCGTATTATTGCTGTTACCATGATATTAAAGAAAGAAAACACCAGCAAAGAGGTTGTGCTGGTTTCCAAAGACATCAACTTACGCATTAAAGCACGTGCACTGGGTCTGGAAACCGAAGATTACCGCTCTGACAAAGTGGTGGAAGACCTCGATATTCTTACCAGTGGGCAACTAACACTTGATGATAAAACATGGGAAGGCATGAGTGAAGATTTAGTGGTTACACCTGCCGAACATGGCAACAATTACCAAGTAACTTGGCCCGAGGATATGATGCTACCGCATCTAAATTCTTTTGTACTATTGCCTGGTGAACATGAAATGGCATTGCGTTGTTTTACGGTTGATAAAGAAACCAGGCGTGTTGATTTACGAGATATTTACCCATATCGCACCGAGCGCCATGCGATTTGGGGTATTCAAGCCCGTAACTTAGAACAAAATATGGCGATAAATCTATTGATGGATGCCAATTTGGATTTGGTATCCCTCTTGGGTTTGGCTGGCTCAGGTAAAACACTACTCGCGCTAGCATGTGGCCTACATCAAACCTTGGACATGGGTTTATATGACCGTATTTTGGTCACCCGTGCCACTGTGCCTATGGGCCAGGATATTGGTTATTTGCCAGGTACTGAAAAAGAAAAGCTAGAGCCTTGGATGGGCGCAATTACCGATAATTTATCTTTTCTATTGGGTGAAGAGGCTTCTGATCTTAGCTCTGTTTTGGGGCAAAATCGCATTGAAATCGCTGCCTTATCTTTTGCACGCGGACGCACATTTACGCGCACATGGTTAATTGTTGATGAAGCACAAAATTTAACACCTCATCAAATGAAGACATTGGTTACACGCATGGGTGAAGGCTCGAAAATTATTATCTTGGGTAATAATGCGCAAATTGACACCCCTTATTTGACAGCTCATACCAATGGTTTATCCATGGTTACGCAGCGGTTTTCCGATTGGGAATGGGCAGGGCATATTGTTTTAAAAGCCAGTGAACGTTCACGGTTAGCTGCCCACGCCACGAAGGTTTTATAACATAACAGAAGCTATGAACATGCAAAACGGGTAAATTAAGAAGGTTCATCTCTAAAAAAATGCCTGTTATGTTTACGACCGCCCAAACGACTGCTAAACTAGAAAAGCAGATTAAGGTCACCATGTCTTATGCCCAGCCTGTCACATCCCTTAGACTCCGCATATATGGAGCCTAAGGGGTTAGCTATGACACACCAACAAGCTCTTCGACAAGCCCACAAACTCGGTATTCAGAATATTTCTCATACTGCATCCAAAACAAAAATCATACGTTCTATCCAAAAGTTTAGAAACATGTCGGTCTGCTTTGCTAACCCAGAGTGTCATCAATGCAAAAATATGAATTGTGAATGGCGTGATGATTGTCAGAACCATCTAATTGCAAACAGGATAATCGGATAATGAACCGACACCATTTCAGTAGACGCTTACTATTTCCCATAAATTTAATTCATAGTAAACTTAGTATGGGTACAGTTTAGGTACAGACAAGAATTTGCATATTTATACCCATTTAAGCTGAAGGTCTATAAAAATAAAAGTGGTGCGCCCTAGTGGAGTCGAACCACCGGCCGCTTCGGAGGATATTACACTGGTAGGGTGACTGCTAACCTAAAAGTATCTTAACTTACTTTATTATAATGTTATTTTATGGATATGTATGGATATAAAAGGCATTTAATGTAACTTTATGCCTAAACGCTCATATTTATAGGTAAAGTTTGACAATAAATGTATATAAGTCTATCTATATCGTATAATGATCACAAAGTTATCAACGTCTTTGGCAACAGAAATTCTTCACAGGATAGCCTCTGGAGAGTCCGCAAGTATGGTTTCTAACAACCTTGATATTCAGGAAATCGTGGTCATTAATTTACTGAAACAAGCTCAGTTAGAGCTTCTTCCTAATAAGAAAGCCTCACTCAAAAAGTACCAACTTACCAAGGACGATAGAATTAAAGGTGGCAAATCTAGCCAGCACTCTCGCAAGCTACAGCGCAATGACTATGCGAACAGAATAGTTAAACTGATTGGTGTCAAAATTAAAGCAGTTGAATTAGCCACTGCTTATTATTGGTTACGTCCAGGGTCTGAAAAAACTTTCTCAATAACGATTCCTAATGCTGAAACTGGCTTGCTCTTTTTTCGCGCTCTTAAGGATATTGGAGCACCTGATAAGTCCATCGTATTTAACTGGCGATGTTATCTTTCTTCAGATTATGAGAAAATTGAGGTACAGAAGCAGTGGGGAGAATTAGGGGCAATGATTAACTTTCCAAAAAGTGGCACGAGCAAAAGCCTTCTCTTAAGCACATCTTCTTTTGAAACAACTGATGAGCATGGAACCTTGAAGGTAAGCAGCAGAGGCATAGCCCAAGGCTTTCTAAGGGTCGGGAAACAGGTGGTTACTAATGCTGACCAACG
>CAJXLC010000048.1 GCA_913055645.1 uncultured Pseudomonadota bacterium
CTTTTGGTGCAAGCACCTTCGTGATTCGCCACCCGAGCGGCGAATGTATGATTGTCTTGCTGGAAGCTGGTGTCTTACTCGTTGCCAATCTGTGTAAACGCATTTTTTCTAATAAACGAGCAACTGAAATTTCAAATAGCACCTTACCCCTTGCCAGAACCATTTACGTTAAACCAATAAGGATTTCTACAGTAAAATCTGGCAGGAATGTAAAACCTATGGTGAACCATTGGGCATGCGCTCGGGCGCATGCTTATCACGGGGCTTTTTTTCTTTTCACGCGGCTTGTTCATGAGGCACAAGGTTAGAAATGCCGACTGGCATTTATGGGCGTTGCATTCCCTCAATCGGTATGAAAAGCACGATAGTGGTTTTTGTACCATACCTTACTGTTGTCGCGGAGCGAAACCTGCATCATTTAAACTCAAAACAAGAGTAAACCTCTTATTAGCACTAGGTTTTAGAGCTGCATCAACTAAAAATAAACGGGCTCCATATCGCCCAGCCGTATTAGGTGTTTATAATTTGCAGGATAAACCCTTCAAGCGATAATGTGACCACTACAGATGCACAGAAATACCCAGCCCATGCAACCTTCACTGTCCACGCTTGATTGGCTTTAGGCTTAGTGGCTGTGAGTCTCTTCTTCGCATAGGAAATCAAGCCAATAATACATTGATTCCGAGTAATTTGCTTATTCTTGGCAATCAAATCAATCCAGTTGGATAATTCTCTAGGTATTCGAATACCAAATGATTTTGTTGATGGTTTAAACATAGACATCTCCGATAGGCTTTTAACCTCCTATCGCAGATACCTCCAAAAAACTTTAATCATGCCTGTGCACACCTTGTGCACAAAGGGATTTATGACAAATTCTTCACCTCATCAATGTACTCATCCATACCATGTATAAAGCGTTGCAATATTTCCAGCTCCGCACCCATGGATAGGATTTCCTTATGCTCATCCATCAGTAATATGTCTTTTTGGTCGGTTGTTTTAACGTGATAGTAAACACCGTGCTCATTAAAATAGAGACACAAACCCGCATCGCGAAAAATGGCATTAATCTGTGCACGCATCTCATAGAGCTTGTGCGCATGAGTCTCTGAACCAAGTTCAAAGATAATGCGGTTCAATCTATCAACATTATGTTGAACAGGCGTGAAGGTACGAAGCTCATCTTCTTTCATATCAATATCATGGCGTAGTTCATCCTGAGTTTGCATTGCCTTCATATACCGATTTCGAGCATCGCTCATCATCGCACCATCAGCCATGCTAAAGAGTTCGGCAAAGCGGCTGACCTGTTGCTCTGTATCAACCAGCTTTGCTTTCAATGCCGCTATTTCAGATAACAATCGTTGCTTGTTATTGCTATGACCTCCCAAAGCACTGAACCAGTCAATTTTTTCACTGATAAGAATCAGTGCCGCATTCTCAACATCATGATAACGCCAGCGCTTTGTGCATGTGCAGCCATTATCCATGTAATTACTATTGCAACGGAACATGTGAGACCGACCATTCTTAATTAGTCGAAAAGTTGAGCCACACTCCAAGCATTTACATAACCCTGTAAATAAATTTGAGAACTTTTCACCTTTCCTACCAGCAGATGCTGGGTTGCGCCTATTTATACGCGCCGATTGTGTTTTGAAAAACACATCGTCACTCACAATGGCAGGGTAATAATCAGAAATTGGTTCACCAACTGGTTCACCTTTCTTTTGGGGTTGATATTCACCAATTACGGATTTACTCCGAATAATCTTGGCAATGTAAGATGGGTGCCACATATCGCCACCATTGAACGTGGGAACACCACGCTCATTCAAACTCGCTGCAATCTTTCGTTGCCCTGTTCCAGCGATGCTTTGCTGAAAAATGCTACGAACAACCTCGGCACGTTCTTCAATTACCTCAAAACGTGTTTTGTCATCGGATAGTCGCAACCACTTCGGGCAATTACCTGTCATGGGGCGTTTGGACTCTATAGCAAGCTTACGTTTATTTTCCCAACTGGCAGCAAGGCGTTTAGACTTCACGGCTGATTCTTCATGGCTACGACTCATGGAAATCAGACTAAACATAAGCTGACCAACATCGTTAATGCTTTCGGCAGTGTAATGCTGACCATCCGATAGCGTAACGATTTCAACACCAGCAGAGAGAATAGATGAGAACAACCCCAGAGCTGTAAACACTTGCTGACGTGACAAGCGATCTAAGCTCTCCAGAATCAGAATGGAACCTTGCTCAATACGACCTGCTTCAACCAGCTCGATAAACTTTTTCAATGCGCCTTCTGTAGCATTCTTACCCTTAAAGGCACTCACGCCAATATCTCGCAAAGACTCATCTAAAATAAGATCATGTTGCTTTGCATAGGCTCGGCTTGCCTCAAGCTGGCGGCGCAGACTATCTCCCTTTAACTGTTGAGGTGTGGAAAATCGAATGTAGGAATAGGCTTTCTTTTGCATATCATAGGCTCCTTATGGACGAGCCTACCTATCTATCGGCAGTAACTCGCACTAATGTAGCCGAATTGTTTAAAATCATGCGCGATGCCGCCGACCAATGTTCCAATAGTCTCCATTTTTTGAGCTTGATAAAATCGGTGCTCACTATCTTTGAGTGCTTGAGAAGTTTCTTTATGATTGCGAACTTCATCTTGTAACTTTGCATTGGATTTTTGTAGTGCAACAGTTCTAGCTTTAACATTTTGTTCGAGATTATTTTTTAAATCTTCTAGCTCTAAAATATTGTTTTCGTAGCGTACATGTAAGTGTTCAAATTGAGCTTCAAATGTTGCAGTAAATAATGATCCCAGGGCATACATAACAGCAAAATATATTAAATCAGCATCACTGTATGGTAACCGATGAAAATCAAAGAAGTGCGCTAAAATGGGAATGGATAGCATAGCTGCATAGCCCAATATCCAATACCATGCGCGTGGTAAACCCATCAGTAATGCCGCTAAAAATGGAATAAAGAAACTCCACAAAAAGCCATTGTGAATCATGCCTCCATCCATAAATAATATAAAAAAAGTAAAAAATGAGGCAAGCATTAGTAATGTCTTTTTGTAGACTAATGGCAGATGATGATGGGCAATATAAAAACAATATGTAAAGAAAAGTGTGGCAATAATTTCAGCGATAGAGAGTTCTATTCGCCCATGAAAAAAGTTGAGTATTGAAAATATCGCAGTTGTTGAAGCAGATACTGCCGCAATAACAGCAATAGTGCGGCACTGCAAATAAACATCTTGCGATTTGTCATTGGTATATCCAGTGAATAGGTGTTTCATAAGATATAAAAAATCATTATTTTACAATGCCTCACGACTTTCTTATTTTTAGAGATATGCCCTGAAAATTTAGCAAGTTTGATGCCGAATAATGTTTATATACTACTAGTATCTAGCTTGGACGATAGTGCTTTATTTTGACACTTGTAGGTGATGAATATTGTCATGTATGGTTGAAATATTTTCCTATCTGTAGGATGGTTGATTTTTTGATGACTGACAAAGTGAGGTTTTCATAGTGAATGCATGGTTAGTGGCGAGTTTTGTAAAGCTTGTCTTTTGGCTTATCCGACTTTTGCCTGTTCGTGTGGCGGGAGCTTTGGGGGCAGGGCTTGGGCGTATGGCTTATTATGTGGTGCGAAGGCATCGTATGATAGCAATCGCTAATTTAACCCGTGTTTATCCACATAAGGCTCGGCAGTGGCGAAATAAGACAGCACGGGAATCATTTGCTGAGTTGGGTCGCACATGTTTTGAATTTCCCCATATTTTCTTGCGCTCGAAAGAATTTTTATTGTCGAGGGTGGAGTTGCAAGGTGAAGAGGTGTTGCGCGATGCGATGAGTCAGGAAAAAGGTGTTTTTTTTGCAGCAGCACACCATAGTAATTGGGAGTTGGGTGCGTTAATGCTTTCTATGTTAAGTTGTCATGCGCATATTCTTTATCGCCCACTTAAAAATAATATTCTCGAAGCATATTTAAAACAATGTCGTGAACGATTTGGCGCGAGTATGGAATCACGCTTGCAAGGTCTACGTTGGCTGCCAAAGGCGCTGCGTAAGGGAGATTGTGTTGCGGTGATGATTGACCAGCATATGAGTCAAGGTACGCCCATACCATTTTTAGGACATTTGGCGAATACAACGACCATGCCTGCGGCATTTGTATTGCGTCAACAAACACCTGTCATTGGTGTTGCCTTGGAGAGAAAAGGTAAAGGCTTTCATTTTACCCTGCGTTTTTGGGACATTGATATGCCAGAGGCTGGAGAAGATAAACAGGCAAATATGGTGCATGTGATGCAAAGTATTTGTGATAGTTTCGAGCCTGTGATTCGTGCACGCCCTGAATTGTGGTTGTGGCTGCATCGTCGTTGGCTAATTCTTGAGCAAGATAAAGAAATAGCCAAGGTGGTGTTTGGCACACCATAGGAAAGAGCTGATTAAAGCTGTCATCTCGAGAGTCAAATGGCGTTAATCAGTGTTTCCCTAGATATCAATATACCGTTGACGTGTTTTATTGCTTAGCTGTGTAAGATCAACAACCACAAGACCATCAATGCAATTGGCGAAATCAGGATCAATATTAAAATCAAGAAAATGTACACCGCCCTCTTGGCACATTTCAGTATATTGTTTGTAAAGTGTGGGGACAGTGCAGCCCATATGTTTAAGGCTGGCTTTAAGGTGTGTGAAATCTGATTTGTAATCTTGCCCTGTGAAGTGTTGTTCAAGTTCGGGACGTTTATTTGTATCAATATAGTAGGGGAGCATAGCATGTGCTTTGTGCTGATGGTCGCCGAAATAAAGGCTATAGAAGTAAACGAGCATATCTTTGGCAGCGATTGGGTAACTATTGCTTATCGAGACAGGTCCTAATAGATAACGGTATTCAGGGTTGTTGCGTAAAAATGCGCCAATACCATACCAAAGATAATCCAAGCTGCGACGACCCCAATAGCGTGGTTGCACAAAACTTCGTCCCAATTCTAGTCCAGATTTTAAAATATCATCCATGTCTTCGGAAAAGTTAAACAAGGTTTGAGAGTAAAGTGGTTCTTCAGACTCCGCGCTTGTTGAAATTACATGGCGTGTAGAACATAAACGATATGCACCAACAATTTCGAGGTCATTCTCATCCCATAAGACCAATTGAAAGCAATGGCGATCATAACGATCTACATCGCGGCGAAGTCCTGTGCCTTCTCCTGCTGCACGAAAGGCAATTTCACGCAAACGCCCAATTTCGCGCATAAGGCAACTATCGGGCTGATAAGGGGCAAGATGAATTTTTTTGCCATCTTGTGTTTCACCCAATAATTGGCATTGCTGAATTTCTTGACGCAATAATTGTCTATTCTCTGGGTGGGCAATGGGTGAGCAGGTGTCATAAATGGGCTTTTTTCCTTTGGCGATGCGGTATAAATGTTTTTGAAATAACTTTACTTTTGCACCCATCGGTAATTGTAGGTTTTGATAGCTTTCGGTAGGGATTAACTTGCCAATGGTGATGCCCACGGAGCGTTTGGCTTGTTTGTACATCTCACGCACCAGCCATAGGGTGGATATGGGTTTGGCAAGCCATGATAAAGCATAGAAAAATGCCGAATTACGACCATTCACATGAATGGGCAAGATGGGTGCGTGACTGGATATGGCAATGTTTAAAAACCCCTTGCTCCATTTGCTATCACGAATGCCTGTTGGTCCTAACCGGGATACTTCACCTGCTGGAAAAATAATCACGGCACCTTCGTTTTCAAGATGTTGGTAGACTGCTTTGACTTGTTGGCGTGATGTTTTACCACCCATATTATCCACGGGTAACAATAAGGAGCGTAAAGGCTCAATACTAGAGAGCAATTGGTTGGTAACAGCCTTTACATCGGCGCGAACTTGCCCAACCATTTTTAATAGTATGGCAGCATCAAGTGTTCCAATGGGGTGATTGGCAATAATGATGACACGTCCATGTGATGGAATATGCTCAACTTGGTGAGGTTGAATGGTGTAAGAGAAGTCAAAATAATCGAGAAGCTGGTCAACAAAATCCATACCTTTTAAATGTGGATATTTTTCTTGGAAACGACGCAGTTCACGCTCATGAAAGAGCATCTTTAAAGCTATTCTGGCAGGGCGAGTTAACAGGGGTGAGCGTTTTTTAAAGTTTGGAAATTGTTGATCAAGGATATGTTCGACATTTAACATAATCACTCCTATGGATGTTCCGATAGGTGATGGTAAATGTCCTTTATGTCATAGAAGTGTCAACAATATGACAGTAATATGACAGCGTTTATTAAACGTTTTAATGTTGTATTTTATGAGTTTTCAAGCGCTTCACTGGCTTTCATCCAAAGCTCTTCAATTTCACCCAATTGTTGTTCAAGCTTGCCATGTTCTAGCGTAAGTTGTTTGAGTTTGTCTTTGTTGCTTGCTTCGTAGATGCAAGGGTCGGCAAGCTTTTCAGCAAGTACATCTTTTTGGGCATGTAGTTTTTCAAGTTGTTTTTCGAGTTTGGAGACGTTATCGCGTAACGGTTTCAATTGCTTGCGGCGCTCATTATCCATACGACGCTGTTCTTTTTTAGCCGCTTGGCTGTTCCCAGAAGGATTTTCAGAAGAGCTGGTACTGTCATCATTGTTTTGCTGACTTAACCAATCTGCATACATATCCAAATCACCATCAAATGTTGTCACCTTGCCATCGGCAACTAGCCGTAAATCATCGCAAACACTGCGCAATAAATGACGGTCATGGGTAATCAAAACCATAGCACCTTCAAAGTTTTGTAGTGCCATGGTTAGGGCATGACGCATATCTAAATCTAAGTGATTGGTTGGCTCATCAAGCAGTAAAAGGTTCGGTTCTTGATAGACAAGCAATGCCAAAACCAAGCGTGCTTTTTCACCACCTGAAAACGGGAGGATTGGATCGGTTGCCATATCATCACGAAAAGCAAAGCCACCCAAAAATAAACGGCATGCCTTTTCAGATGCGGATGGGTTAAGCATTTGCAGATGTTGTACCGGTGATAGTTCACTGTGTAACTGTTCCAATTGATGTTGGGCAAAATAGCCAATACGTAAGCCTTGTGCTGCTTCACATTTGCCAGATAAAGGGGTGAGTTCATTGGCGAGCAACTTAATCAGTGTGGATTTCCCCGCACCGTTATGACCCAATAACCCAATGCGTTCACCCGGCAATAAACCCATGGTAACATTGTTAAGAATAATCTTCTCATCATAGCCTGCATCAACCTTGGTCAGCCGTAATAGAGGACTTGGTACATGACTAGGGTTTTCAAAGGTAAATGAAAAGGGTGAGTCAACATGGGCTGGTGCAATCATCGACATGCGCTCCAATGCCTTGATGCGGCTTTGCGCCTGTTTCGCTTTGGTCGCTTTGGCACGAAAGCGGGTAATATAGCTGTTCATATGTTCAATTTGGCGCTGTTGTTTCTCATAGGAAGACTGTTGCAAAGCTAGTTTTTCAGCGCGAATACGCTCAAATGCAGTGTAGTTGCCTGTATAAAGGGTGATGTGTTGTTGCTCGATATGGGCAATGTGGTTGACGCAAACATCAAGAAAATCACGGTCATGAGAAATTAGCATCAGTGCGCCATGATAACTTTTTAGCCACTTTTCTAACCAAATAACAGCTTCCAAGTCCAAATGATTGGTGGGTTCATCGAGCAGTAAAGCATCGGAGCGACACATCAATGCCTGTGCCAAATTAAGACGCATGCGCCAGCCACCAGAAAAGCTAGAAACAGCATGTTCTTCTTCACCTACTTTAAAACCCAAACCATGCATCAAACGTGCCGCACGGGCATGTGCCGCATAACCATCAATCTGTGCCATACGCTCATGAAGTTCGGTGAGTTTGGCACCATGCTCATTTTTTTCAGCTTGATGAATCGCTTGCTGCAATGCTTCCAATTCATGATCGCCCTGCATCACATAAGCAATCGCTGAACAATCAAGGGCAGGGGTTTCTTGGGCAACATGGGCGAGAGTGATATTTTTCTCTATGTGGAACTCACCGCTATCTTCTTGTAATTTACCGAGAATCAATGCGAAGAGTGACGATTTTCCCGTGCCATTGGCGCCTGTGAGCCCAACTTTCTGCCCTTTATGAACGGTCATGGTGAGTTTGTTGAATAGCTCTTTTGCACCGTGGCGTAGGCTAAGGTTGTTGAAATATATCATGTGTCAGCTGCGCCCTGAACCATAACGTGCGCGGTTCTTTTTCTCGATTTGGTGAATCTCTGAACCACGTAAGACCAGTTCATAGTCGCAACCCTTACACGCGCTGCCAAAGCCAGAAAAAGGGAAGGTTTTCAATGTTTGGCAATGCGGGCAAGCGCCACGCTTGGCTTTAAATGGAAGCCAACATAGGCATAGTGCCATGAGTATAAAGCTGATGAAACCTGTGAATGGCATAAACAGCATCAGTACAAGCGATGCTCCCCACAACGGTAGTGTGAGTAGTATAATCTGTAAGGGTGCAGGAGATGCAGGTGATATAGCAAGGGTTTGGCGTGAAGCTGGTGATTGCATGCGGTTACTCATATCGCGTATGCTAGAGCCTGTATGCATGGCTTAAAAGGAGGGATGTTATATGCGCTTGTATTATATTCATGACCCGATGTGTAGCTGGTGCTGGGCATTTCGCCCTGTTTGGCAGGAATTAAAAAAAGCACTACCAACAGCGGTGAGTGTTTCGTATGTGTTGGGCGGTTTGGCTCCTGATTCTCAAAGCTCTATGCCGCTTGCTTTACAGCGACAAATACAACAGCACTGGCATGCCATTCAACAGCGTGTGCCAGGTACGATGTTTAATTTTGAATTTTGGCAAGATAATACCCCGAGACGCTCCACCTATCCTGCATGTCGAGCGGTGATTGCAGCGAAGAATCAAGGAGAAATGTATGAGGATGCAATGATTCTGGCAATTCAGCATGCCTATTATTTGCAAGCGCAAAACCCATCGGATGATGAAGTATTACTGGCATGTGCGGCATCATTGAATTTAGATATGCAATCCTTTGAGATTGATTTCAAGAGTCGTGCATGTAAAGAGCAACTCATGTCTGATATTCGCTTGAGCCAACATCTTGGTGCAGAAGGGTTTCCCAGCCTTGTGTTGGATATCGATGGGAAACATGATTCAATTGCTGTAGATTATACCGATATGTATGCGATGCTGGATAAGATAAATGCAAGATTTTGATGAAAATCGTATTCAACCATTCATTTTGCAAAATAAATCGTTTTATGTAAAGCGAGAGGAACTATTAGACCCGCTTTTAAGTGGAAATAAATATTGGAAGTTGTATGCCTTAATACAGATGCCTAAAGAGCGTTATAAGAAGCTTGTTTCCTATGGTGGAATACAATCCAATGCCATGCTTTCGATTGCAGCATTATGCCATCAAAAAGGTTGGGCATTTCATTATACATGCAAACCTGTAGCAGAGCATCTTAAACAACAACCCACTGGGAATTTAAGAAAATCATTGGATTTAGGTATGGTTTTACACGAGGTTTGGCATGATGATTACCATGCTTGTGTTCAGCAATTAAAAGAAAATAGGGATGTGGATTCATTGTTTGTTCCACAGGGTGGGGCAGATCCCATAGCACAGATTGGTATTGAGCAACTGGCGATTGAGATTAAACAATGGCAGAAGAAACAGTCCATTGAGCAATTAAATATTGTAACGCCATCAGGAACAGGAACTACAGCCTTTTACCTTGCACAGGCTTTGCCCGAATGCCAAGTGCTAACAACAGCAGTGGTGGGTGATACGGCATATTTAATGTCTCAAATGGAGATGTTGGGGGCGTTGCCTAAGAATCTTATTTTATTGGAAGGCTCTAAGAAATACCATTTTGCCAAGCCATATGCTGAATTGTTAGAGATATACCATGATTTGCTTGCTGCGGGCATTACTTTCGATTTGATATATGGGGCGGTGATGTGGAAAGTGCTCCTTCAGCACGAAAGTGTGATGCAGGACACAGTTTTATATATTCATAGTGGTGGAGTGTTGGGTAACGTAAGTATGCTGGATCGTTATAAACATAAAGGAATGCTTTGACGCTATCATGTGAGAGGGTGCATCATAGAGAACATCGGAAAATAAGTGCTAGTATAGAAATGTTCAGTACTTATATATCTAGGAGAGTATGAATGTCTGATCAAAATAAATTGAACGCAGAACACTTGCATACGATGCAAGAACATGTTTTATTTTCCAAGCTTCCTGAGCCAGTTTTGCAGCGTTTGCATGCAAAGGGTCATACCGAATCTTTTGCAGAAGGCGATGCTTTGATTAATCAAGGCGAATTTAATTACTTTCTTTTTCTTATTGTATCTGGCGCGGTGTCTGTTGTAACCGATAGTGAAAAAGTTGCCTTATTGCAACAAGGTGATGTGGTGGGTGAGATTTCCACATCGGGTTTAAGCTCGCCTGTGGCAGATGTGATTGCAAAAGAAGGTGTGCAGGTGCTGGCATTTCCCATTGATGAAATAAGCGAGATAGCTTTTGAACATGAAGCCTTTGCAGATACATTGAGGCATATTGGCATGCATCGCATTGAGCCTGAGAATTATTGAATCGCATGATTTAATAATTTTTTAGTAAAATTTATTAAAAGTAGTTCTTTTTACAAATTAAATTATCATTCTAAATGCTTTTAGGGCATTATTTTAGAAGTTAAATTGATAAATTAATATTTTTTTAAAGGATATAAAAAAGCCTGTAAACATTACGCTTACAGGCTCGTACAGGTCTTCTTATTTTTAAAAAATGGTACGAGGGCCTGTTCCTTAAAGCTTAGTCAAATGGTTGTTATTGTTAGTAATTATTTTATCGAAAATAAAAAGTACCAACAAAAGTACCAACAATTTATTTCTATTCATATTTTGTCTTTGTAGCGGTTTAGCTTAAATTGTA
>CAJXLC010000049.1 GCA_913055645.1 uncultured Pseudomonadota bacterium
ACCTTGGCTTTCAGGCTTTTTAATAACGGCATATTCTCACCGCATGACTTTCCCAGACACATTATTGCATGGCGTTTGTATGTCTCGATACTGGGTTTATTCATACATCCGCATCCGCATGTGGACCTTGATGATAAATCAAGTCTTCCACAGGCTTTCCACCCACAAGGTGCTGTTCAATAATGCGATCTAAATTCTCATCCGTAACATTATAATACCATACACCATCCGGCTGGATACAAAGCAAGGGACCTCCCTTACAAGTACCAAAGCAGGTCGCGCGGCTACGCTTAACCCGTAAATCACCCTTATTTAGGCCAGCAGCCTTAAATTTCTCGCCCAAAGTATCATAAAGCGTTTGCCCACCACCTTGTGTACAGCGCGGTCCAACACAAACAATCATATGCCGACGATAATCCATCATTGTTGGCTTCATCACTTCACTCATTACATAACCTCTACTTCTCATCCTGCAAAGGAGGAGAACATCTTAAACTTCTAATTTCTTCCAAGTATTTTCAAATCCGCACAGTGCATCGGCACTAAATTCATTTCCCTCTTTAACCAATAACAAACGCAACACCAAATCCCCACGCTCATCCAAAAAATGAACACCCATTGATTTTTGCCCACGCTTGGCAAGGTATGCATGATCAACCTTTGCCCAATTCACATGCACATGAAAAGCATCCGTGACAACATTCAACCAGTCACCCTTTAATTCAAACTGATCACCATTGAGTAAACATTCCGTTACTGCACCTGCTGGTGAACGAATCACTGCGCGTAAACGTCCCCATTCAGACAATGATGCAAGCACACTTTGTAATTTGTCGGAATCAACATGCACAGCATAATAACCACCTCTAGGCTCATCATCCACACAAGCCACAGCGGCTAAAATCTCACCCAAGGGTGCATCAAAATGCTCGGCAATCTTTTCCCAAGGCTGATGATTACCCGCTTCCAACCAACGACGCACACAGCCATGCCAACCATCCAAGCCCATCGTTAGAGAGCGCCCAGATTTCTCACCATCTTTGGCATCACCTGTCAGCTGTTCGTATTTATTGGCATAGCCGCGCGGCGTAATCAATAACCCTTCTTTCACATACGAAGATGAGTTACCAATAATCACCGTCGTCAACATGCCAATCTCTTTATCAGACATTTCATCCAAGGTTGTCATCTGAATATCCTGACGACGGCGATACGCTGATTTTACAATGGCAACAGGTGTTTTGGCATCACGGTGATGCAATAAAATACGCTGTGCTTCCACAATCTGCTGCGTACGTCTTCCCGATTTAGGATTATACAAGGCTATGACAAAATCAGCTGCTCCCACAGCATCAATACGCTTACGAATCGTCGTCCAAGGGGTGAGCAAATCTGAAAGCGAAATCGAGCAAAAATCATGCGTCAATGGCGCTCCTACAAGCGAGGCACAAGCATTCAGCGCGGTTGTTCCAGTGACTACTTCAACTTTAATATCCGATGCAGGAGTCCAGCCATGTTGAAATAATACCTCATACGTCGGGCCAGCCATGCCATACACACCAACATCGCCCGATGAAATCAATGCCACGACCTTGCCCTTCTTTGCCTCCTCATAGGCCTCAACACAACGATCAATTTCTTCCGTCATGCCCTTACGAATCACTTCTTTACCCTCAAGCAAATCACGCACTAGCTTGATATACGTGGTGTAACCAATGACCACATCCGCTTCTGCAATAGCAGCACGGGCTCGATATGTCATCTGTTCTTCCCCACCAGGGCCAAAACCTACGAGCAGAATTTTACCTTTTTTTTCTGCTGATTCCTCTTCGCTCTTGTCTATATCTTGGCTCATTCACCCTCACACTTACAAATTGAAACCGTGACATTTTTGCCATCGTTTCCTTTGTATTTATATTTTTCCACCATCAAATCTTCTTGGCTACCGCCTGCGCGTAAAATCGCGGCCGCTTCCCCCACCGATGGTGTGCCTACATATTTCATAACCACTTCCGATGGATTTGGGACATCCACTTGCCTGAGCTGTTCGGCACCATACCATGTACAACCCCAAGCAAATTGTTCACACACAGATAACAAGCCAATTTCATCGGACTTTTTGTCAATGGAGGCCACTGCTACTACATCGTTCATGGATCGTCCTATGCTTGCCAATGCATCCATAATGGCTCTTTCTATACTCTTGGCAGGTGTGCCGCGATCACAGCCCAATCCCAATATAACCTTCACATCTTCTCCCTTTAAAGGAAAAGGACTAGAGAGAGGAGCATCAATCAAGGTCGATAAACCACCAGTTTTTCGTGCAGTGCATCCCAAAGGTCATCTGGAATTTCTCGCTCTGTTACCCATAGCACTGCCGCAAATTGTTCTACATCAACATCCTCAAAGCTCTCAAACAAATGAATCGTTTTCGGCAGGTCATTGGCACGCGTCCACCAATCTTGGCTAGGATTTTCTCGCTCATCCACAAAAGCAATCGCCTCTTCATTCACTACATGCGCTGATACCCTTGTAATATTAATTTTCGGTGCTTCAACCTTCCAGCCCAACTCACGTCCTAAAATATCCACAGGAATGGTTTTCCCGACATCCGACGCTGTCGTTAACACCGCACGCGCATCCATCAGTCCTGCTATATATTCTGCCCAAGCGTTCGCCCCCCCCACATGCCCTGAAAGCACAGGAATAACATATTGCCCTGCATCATCCACCACCAACACACCTGGATCTTCATCTTTCGATTGCATGTGTGGCGCAATCAAACGCACCACTGCACCTAGAGATACAAAATAAACGATCTGATCATAAGCTTCAAACATCAAGCCAATCTGCGCTCTCAATGCCCCTTCATAAGATTTAACCGTGTTCTGCACATCAACAAACACATGTGCAAACTTTTGCGATGTAATGATTTCCGCTTGCGGAACAAGCGGGGCAAGTTTAGCTGCTTGTTGTGCACCATGTTTGGTAATGGCGACAAACGCCACATTTCCATCTAAAGGTTTTGTATCATTCATATACTAAACATCCTTTTTTTTACAGCCGCGCATCACTTCTCCACGCACCCGATTGGGATTTCGCACCAACATCAACGACAAATAATTCACTTTCTCACCTTTAAGCAACGCCACATCATGAACAATACGCTCTTCAGGTGCACCCGCTTTTTCCACAAACACTGCCTGCGCCAACAACCCACGTTTGTCCAACCAATCAATCACACTATCCAACAGAGGTTTGACCTTGAGTAATACCAAAGTATCAAAATGCGGCAACAACGCATCTAACTCATCGAGCCCATAACCTGCTGGTACAATCCCCACCGTATCATCTGTTTCCGCCAATGGCATCGATGTACTCGCAGCTGCAGCATTAAAAGATGGCACACCAGCAATCGTTTCAACTACAACATCTGCATCAAGCTGTTGCACATAACGTGACAAATACGTGAATGTTGAAAAGGTCGAAGCATCACCTTCCACCAACAACACCACATCACGCCCTGCTTGCAGCACAGGTACAATTTTCTCTGCCGCCCGCGCCCAAGCCCGTGCCAATACTTGTCCATCATGGGTCATCGGAAATACCAACTCGACTATATCATCAGGCATAGCAAGCTCTGTCCGCGTAACAATGCCAAGTGCATGGCTGCGCCCACCTTTTCTACGCACCGGGTAGCACCACAACGCATCGGACTCTAAAACCTGCCAGGCTTTGCGTGTAATCAGCCCTGCATCCCCAGGACCAAGCGATGCGGCAATAAGTTTACCCCTCATGTTTTGCCACCGTCACAATCCACACAGGATTTTCTGCTGCCATGCGGTGCATGTGTAAAATTGGTTTACTGCGCGAAACCTGCATTTGCGTCACCGACCATGTCACGCCCAAACGCTTTAAACATTCAGTTGCAGAGGCAAGGTTTTCTAGAGTGACAAAGTTCATCACCAAATGCCCTCCAATATTCAGACGTGCAATAATCAATTCAATCAATGCGGGCAATTCACCACCTGAACCGCCGACAAATACCGCATCGGGATTTTGCCAAACATCCAAACCTGCAGGAGCTTTGCCATTGATTAAGGTATAGTGGTGAATGCCCATATTCTGTTGATTACTTTTGGCAATTTCAAAATCTGCTTGGTTCTTTTCGATGGCATAGATCCAACCATTGGGGCAAAGCCGCGCAGCCTCCAAGCCCACCGAGCCTGAACCTGCACCAATATCCCACACAATACTATTGGCTTTAAGCTGCAAATGCGCGAGGGAAACAGCTCGCACTTCTCGTTTGGTAATCAAGCCTTTTTCAGGTTTACGCTGATTAAAACTACTATCCTCAAATCCAAATAATACTGGCTTTTCAAGCTTTTCTTTGCGCTCAAGAATCACCATATTTAAATCGGCAAAATCTTGTGATACCAATTCCGACACAGGCACATCAGCAACAATGCGTTCATCATCCTGCAACAGGTTTTCTGCGACAATCATTTCAAAGTCATCTGCCATATTTTCAGCCACCAACATCCGCGCAATGCGAGCTGGGTTATTGTCTGGACTAGTAAAAGTGATGATTTTACGATGTTGCATACATGCCTTAAACAACAAATAAAGCCCATGTTCTTTGCCTCGACGTTCTGCCCATTCGCCCGCATCTTTGCTATGAATCGAACAAATATAAGCATCCTGCCAACTCATACCCACCCGCGCACAAGCCAGCTGCAACGCAGACACATTGGGCAAAATATGAAGCTTGGATAAGCCTATTTTCTTTTTTAAATAATTCGCAATACCATGACAAAGTGGGTCACCTGTTGCCAAAACCACCACAACTTGTTCTTGATCAAGTGCCGCTTCAATACGCGCTGGCACAGCTTTCAAGTGCCCTGTTAAATCGAAAACTTCAGTATCTTTTTTTAAAAAATGCGCGAATAAATCCAAAACACGCGTACCGCCAATCACCTGATCAGCCTGCTGCAATAGATTTTGCTGCTCTACCGTTAACCCTGTTTCGCCATTATCCAAAACACCAAGAATGACTGCTTTTTTATCAGCATCGGAACACAAAGGTACGGCGTTTTTTTCATGCATGTTGTTCTACCTCATCACTATGGAGCTTTGTGATCTTTCTTACGTTACGATGCAACTGATTCATGTCGAATGGACTCATTGAACATCTGCCAATAAGTTGCCCGCAAAATCGCACACCATCACACGCAAACCAAATTGATTGGGATAGCGTTCCATCAAGGTCTCAATGGTGCGCTGCGCTAATGCTTGATAAAACGTAGCTCCCAAACCCAACTCTTCCATACATTCTGCTGCAAACCGCGCTGTTTCAGCTTCAGCAATTTCCTTACAAACATCTTCTGGCGCACCACATAACTTGGCAATTTCCGCTAGAAGCTCAGTATTTACGGCTTTACGGTTAGCATGGGTAATAACCTCACCCTGCGCCATCTTGGTGAGTTTACCGACCATTCCACCAATAATGACATGCGCAATGCCTTGTTTAGCACAAGTATCAAGCGCAGGTCCCAAAAAATCACCCATTTGCACAAAGCATGCAGGTTGAAGCTGTGGCAATGATGCGATAACAAACTTTTCTGTGCGCCCGCCCGTGGTCAGAACCACTGTATCTTGCCCTTGATTAGCAGCCACCTCAATGCCTTGCACCACAGAGGCGCGAAAAGCTGCAGTGGAATAAGGGTTCACAATACCTGTGGTTCCTAGAATCGAAATACCACCAATAATGCCAAGGCGATCATTAAGCGTTTTCTTCGCCATCTCTTCGCCTTGAGGTACCGAAATAGTGATTTCTATACCATCTTTTTCAAGCAGGGGCGCCGCTACTTCTCGAACATTCTCTGCAATATTTTTTCGCGGCACAGGATTAATAGCAGGTCCACCAACTTCAAGACCCAGCCCCCGCATGGTAATAGTACCAACACCTTCACCACCTTTGAGTATCACCATTCCTGCTTGCCCTTCAAGCAAACAAACATCGGCGGTTAAATGCGCACCATCCGTGCAATCAGGATCATCACCAGCATCTTTAATGCACATCGCATGCGCTGTTTTTTTATCAACCTTGGCATCGTGAATGGTAAATGTAACACGGGTTTTATTGGGCAATAATGCTTCAACCTCACTAGGAATCTCGCCGCTAAGCAAGCCAATCGTTGCGGCACGCGCTGCCGCAGCAGCATTTGCACCCGTACTAAAGCCTTTGCGTGTACCGCGTTCACGCTTTTTCATCATCTGATTCGTTCCTGCTCACATTCAAGACAACAAGGTGAATATCGGAGGCAAAGAAAGTATCCTAAAGTAGAATCTTGGGATGCAAGATCAGAAAAAGAGCCTACCACAACGCTACCCCTCTCCCTGCAAAGGAATAGCGGATGCATTGCGCCATTCACGACGCTCATTCACGACTTCACCAATCACCACAATTGCAGGCGAAACTCCTCGCAAAGAACCTGAAATCACATCTTCAAGTGTGCCATAATCTTGTTTTTCATTAGGCAGGCTTACCGCATGCAAAATAGCGACGGAAGTCTGTGAATGCATACCTGCATCTACAAGGCTTGTCGCAATCTTAGGCAAGTTTCGCGTCCCCATGTAAATCACCAACACCGGAAATGCTGCCACTAAGGCTTGCCAATCCATACGCGATTTATCTTCCGCTTCATGCCCTGTTAAAAATGCCAACGATGCATTGACTCTACGATCGGTAACTGGAATTCCCGCCATGGCAGGCGCTGCAATGCCCGATGTAATACCGGGAATTACACGAAAAGGAATCTGCTCTTCCGCCAAAACACGAATCTCTTCGCCGCCACGCCCGAAAACAAAAGGATCCCCACCTTTAAGGCGCACTACGCGTTTATTCTCGTTGCTAAGTTTCACCAGCGTATCGCAAATATCCTGCTGATTCGCTGAAGGTTTCCCTCCACGTTTACCAGCAAAAATCAATTCTGCGGTTGGGCAAGCCATCGCCATAATCGCATCGGATACCAAAGCATCGTGAACAATAACATCACAATTAGCAATCAACTTTGCTGCTGCCAAAGTCAGCAGGCTAGCATCTCCTGGACCTGCTCCGACTAGGGCGACTTCGCCATGATTTAAAGGATCGTCTAACTTCATTTGTTTTTCTCTCTAGCTTCTGCCAAAGCCAGCATAGCATGAATGGCAGACACCACCAAAGTTGAACCTCCTTTGCGACCACGCGTAATCACCCATGGCACTTGATTAGCAGCAGCTACAATATCTTTGGATTCAGCAGCAGACACAAAGCCTACAGGCATACCTACAATTAAAGATGGTTTTGCACCCTCTTCTTCAATCAAACGAATCACTTCCAGCAGTGCTGTTGGAGCATTACCAACACCAACAATCGCACCATCTAATAAGCCCAATTTATGTGCTTTACGCATTGCTTGCACAGCACGGGTCGTACCCTCAGATTTAGCTGTTACAATGACATCTTCATCAGAAATAAATTGATGGGTTTTCACGCCAAAATAAGAGAGTCTCGGCTTTGATAAGCCCACACAAATCATTTCCACATCCGCTACAATAGGTGCGCCCGCAGCAATCGCTTCAAGTCCTGCCTGCATAGCATTGGGATGAAATTCTGTTAAACCATTAAACTCAAAATCCGCAGTCGCATGAATCATACGGCGCACCAATGGCCATTGCTCTTCGCTATAAGAACCACGATCACCTGCTTCGGCATCGACGATGGAAAACGATGAATGCTCAATTTTCTGTCCCGCTGCGGTCATTTGCTCAGTAATTACATTTTGATTCATACGTTATCCCTCAATGGTGGTGATGGTGCCCAATGCCATGCTCTTCGGCAAAATCACGATATTTACAGCCATCACATTCCAGCATTTTCGGTTCATCTCGATCAATACCTTGTGCATCAGCAACTCGCTCATCCAACAGTTCATAAATCGCATCAGCAAAGCCAATATATTTTCCTAAACCAAAAGCAACAGTCGGATATTGTTTTTCCAAGCGAGTAACTTGCCGAGCAATACGTTCAATCAAGACACCTGTAAACAGGTAATATGGAAGAACAATGACTTGTTTCATGCCACAAGCCACCTGCCTTTGCACGACAACCTCCACTTTCGGATAAGTGATCCCTGTAAATGACAAATCCACCATTTCATGCCCAGTTTCTTCCAACAACCAGCGCGCCATCTTGGCAATTTCACCGTTGGAAACCTTATCCGATGAACCCCGTGCCAACAAAACCACGCCTGTATTTTTGGCATCAGGTGCGTCCAAGGCAAGCATCGCTTTGGATAACTCAGACTTCAGGGCTTGCAACACTTTATCCGTCGCCCCCAAATGTTTTGCCATGATAAATTCAACATCAGGATGATGCTCACGAGCATGAGCAATGTGATGAGGAATTTCCATTTTCACATGGCCTGCTGCACCTAAAATAAGCGGCACCACAATCACCCGCTTAGAATCCTTGGCAGCATTTGCCATGCCTACATCCAGTGTAACATCGGAAAATTCAATAAAACACACCTCAATGCGGTCATTGGGGCGACGTTTACGCCATGCCACCGCAAACGCCTCAATTTCATCATTACCATTGGGTGCGCGTGAGCCATGACCCACCAATAAAATAGTATCTTTCATTTATTAATAACCTCTATTTAGTTCCTTCTACCCTTAAGGGAAAAGGTTAGGGTGAGGGCTTCTTTTACCATAACCACTCCACCTTCGACATTCACCTTGCTCCTTAAAAGTGCAGGGATAGTTCTTATTCTATACTTCTGCCTTGCGAAAACGATGCGTAAAACTTGCATCATAAAGCTTAGATTTCTTTAATTCTTGCCAATCCCTTGCACCCAAAGTCGGACTCGCCACAATCATGGCTTGTGCAGCAATTTTTTCAGATCTGCATTTTTCACGGATATTGGCAATCGTGCCATACACAACCTTTTCTTCCCCTGGCCACGAGGCTTTTTGTACCACCAAAATCTTATCATCATCCGCCCAGCCTGCAGCCAATAATTCTTCACGAACTTTATGCAACAAGGTGATGGATAAAAACATGCAAATCGTAGTTTTATGCTGCGCTAATTCACGCAAAGATTCGCCTTCAGGCATGGGCGTACGACCTTCAACACGGGTTAAAATCACCGTTTGCGTAACTTCAGGGAGGGTCATACTTTCCGATGCCGCTGCCATCGATGCAAATGCTGATGACACCCCTGCAACTACCTCCGATTCAACACCTGCTGCATCTAACGGCTGTAACATTTCAATCAAAGCCCCGTACAAACTTGGGTCTCCCGTTTGCAAACGAATCACCGTGTCATGCTGTGCTGCTTTTTCAATCAGCCATGCTGTAATATCTTCCAAAGTCATGCCCTTGGAATCCGCAATATCACAGCCTTCACCTGCCCATAGCGTACAGGCTTCAGACACCAAGGAACCTGCATACAAAATCGCCCCCGCTTCACGCAAAAGCCGCTGCCCTTTCACTGTAATCAGTTCAGGATCACCAGGACCAGCACCAACAAACCAGACTTTACCCACACTTACCTCGTTTCCAACCCCAAAAAATGCCCAAAAGCACAGGAATCATCATCAATAAGAACGATGCCCATTGACGCCCTGCTGTGGGACGAATTGCTTCTGCCTCTCCATTCAAGGCAAGGTGATACATACGCCCTTCAATATTGGCGCGCAGTTGCAATTGATATTCTGTGCCATCGGGTGGGCTATATTGCAAATCAATCATCCCATGATCTGTGGTCACACCCTCAATATGCAACACAGGTAGCCCACTTTCTAAATGTATAAAATCCAAATCGTAAGAAGCGCGTTTTACTGGGCTTCCAACTTTCGTCAGCTGCATGCGCCAGTCCATTGGTTCACGATTTGCCTCGCCAATCGGGGCTTTGCCAGATACCCATGTTAAGGCAATATCATCGACTTCATTACCCATCTGCATGACAGTTGACATCACCTGCTGATTACCTGCCATACCATGTGCTACGGCTTGCTCGGGGCTTGCCATACCACCTGCAAAGACCATCAAACAGACCACTGCCAAACCACGTAAGCGCTTACCACTTAAGTAGCCTGCAGCAAGCAAAAAGATAAACAGCAGCACATCATTGTTATACTTGGACAATGGTGTTTGCACTGTAAAATCAATCACTTCCTTATGCATGGGGTGAATACTGTGTTGCACGGTGATGCGATATTCGCCTTCGTCCGCAAATTGTTGTTGCAAGCGCACCAAGCCATCATCGCTATGCACTTTCATTTCCAGTACTTTACCTGGTGTTTGATATTCGACAAAAAACAACGGTGACTTGGATGATAATTTTTCAA
>CAJXLC010000050.1 GCA_913055645.1 uncultured Pseudomonadota bacterium
GTTTGTTTTACATCACGGTAAAACAAAGAAAGGCTAGACATATCAAGTGCTTGTGTAGACAAATGTACCTCCTATAAAAACAACTGGGCGGAAAAGCTTAAATTTCTATTAAACCTTGTCCAGTATTACTTAAAATCAACCAGCTTCTTACACGTAATTATAGCTACTTTTTATGAAAATAAGATGAAATCCACATATCAAACACCATGCTTCTTTCTTGCAGGTAATGCTACAGGCTCTGGCCTTATTAGAATCACAACTCCTGATTCTTGTTGCGAACTATTTTAAAAGATCGGAAAGCTACTCTTGCCTTAAATGCTTCAACGCCTTTTCCGACAAGTTTGGCTACTTCCGCTCTGGTCACACTCGAGCGCACCCCAATAATAACCTGCCGTAAATTAAGGTTTTCTGAGAAACTTAGATAGTAAAACCCGTCTTCTTCTTCATCCAATGACAAGAATGCACGATACTCTTGCTCATAACTCCAGTGACTGAATTTTGTAGTTAAGAACTTAGTCATTAGAGTCTCATCAATATGTCCGTCATGCGCTAGCCTTTCATTTACATAATTCACCTTTGCTAAACTATTCTTGGGGATATCAAACCCTAAGCATATCCCTTTATGATTGTTGGCATAATGTGACCACTGAACGGGATTCGTCCACGTCTTACTAAAACAAAGAATACCCTTTGTCTTTGATAATTGTTTCTTCGTAGATTTCATTGCTTTCCTAAACTCTGGGTTAGAAAGCTCCATACCCAAGAATTCGAAGGGGTCATTTAGCTCCATTATTTTGGATATCTTTAACCTTTTCTCCCTTAAAACTTTAAGGCCAAATTCTTCATCAATGAAATGATAAACTCTCATAATTTTATAGCCTAACACCCCGGATAATCGGGTTTTTGCGTCGCGTATTAAAGAAAAAAAATCCGAGTTAATAAACTCTTAGGGAGATAACTTCTGATACCCACAATCATTTCTATCAATCTCAAAACGTTCTATTTCAATTCCATCGTTACCTGAGTAGACATAGACAAAAATCCCTCCATACTGCAGCGTTTTTTTCATGCCCTTGCTAGCACAGACTTTGCTCTTAACTTGTGGCTTTAAATTGGTAGAAGGCCAATTTGAATCAATGTCACTTGATGTGTAATTAGGAAGCGAATGATGATATACAACACGAGCTCCTGGACCGACTGTTACTTTATCTAGTTGAGTATATTTATCAACCATCATTGGAAGCTTTTTATTGTACTGGGATGCAAATTTTACAAAATCCTCAATTATTATATCTTCAAATTTTTGATTGGTTGGTTTTGATGATGATTTCCCAACTCCCTTTCCAATTTGACTACCTATACCTACTGCAATCAAAACAATAATAAAACCTATCACGCCTAGTATTTTTTTACTCATGCCCTTTTCTCTCTAACATATTATTATACAAAACTTTTAATGTATATTCTGCCAGTGTCCTTTTTATAATCATATAGTTCACCAACTTATACTGCCATAGGCTGTATGATTAGAAGCGTAAATATACCAAAAAATCAAAGGTAAAAACTTATAATGAAGCATTTAGCTATGCTACTTCAGCCTTAAAAAGGGCTTTTTTGGTATAGATAAATGTTAAAATAAATCTTTTTAGTATTTTTTATAAAAAAACACTAAATTTTCAATTTTACTTCTATTCCCTATGAATCAATAAGGGTAACAGCTTCTCCATCTCGCTTATGAATATTTCCAATCTTATACACTGTTTCACCCGCAGCTTCTAATACCTCTGTCGCAGCCGCAGCTTCACTTGCAGGCAAGATAGCGACAAAACCAATGCCCATGTTCAAGGTACGATAACGCTCATTTTTTTCTACATCGGCAAAACCAAGTAGATATTCAAATACAGGCGGTACACCCCAAGAAGATACATCCACGGTTACAGCCAAATCATCGCTTAGAATACGCTCAAGATTATCAAACATACCACCACCTGTGATATGTGAAAAACCATGTACGTTCACGCCGCTTTTCATCAAGGCGTTAATCGCTGGCACATACAAACGGGTAGGGGATAATACTTTATCAATCGCTTTACTGCCATCTGAAAGAGTATCATTGATGATATCCGCTTTACCTAATTCCAAAAGCTTACGCACCATCGAAAAACCATTCGAGTGTGGGCCATTGGATGCAAGACCAAGCACCACATCGCCATCAGCAATGGTTGAACCATCAACCATCTTCGGTTTATCCACCACACCAACACAGAAACCACCAATATCATAGTGACCTGGTGCATACATACCTGGCATTTCAGCCGTTTCTCCGCCTACCAAAGCGCACTCACAGGTTTTACAGGCATCGGCAATACCTTCAACCACGCCAGCTAAAGTTTCGCCTTTAAGTGCACCTGTAGCCAAATAGTCCAAAAAGAATAATGGCGCTGCGCCGAGTGCTGCCAAATCATTTACACACATGGCAACCGCATCAATACCAGCCACATGCGGACGATCATATTCTTGCAGTAATAATAATTTCGTGCCTACACCATCAGTTCCTGAAACAAGTACTGGCTCTTCCATATTTGAAAAGTCTGGCTGAAATAAGCCACCAAAACCGCCCAAACCAGCCAAAACTTCTGGTCGCATGGTGCTGCTCACCGCATTTTTAATACGCCCAACAAAGGCATTGCCAGCATCAATATCAACGCCGCAATCAGCATAACTAATTTTTTCTTTTTGTGAATTTGAATCAGACATCGAGATTTCTTACCTTTAATGCATTTTCTTGAATAAAATTACGACGTGGTTCAACTGCATCACCCATCAACATCGAGAAGGTTTCATCAGCATTGACCACATCTTCCAATGTCACCTGCAACATACTGCGATTGGCTGAATCCATCGTTGTTTCCCATAATTGCTCAGGATTCATTTCACCCAAACCTTTATAACGCTGAATATTCATGCCCTTACGCCCTTCTTTCACCACAATACTGGCAACATCTTCATAATGCCCGATATCCCAACGTTTTTCATCTTGTTCCAAATACGCGCCATCTTTCACCATATCTTGAATCATCGCACATATTTTCTGAGATTCTGAAAATTCAGCTGTAATCACCAAGTCACGCTCCAAACGCGACATCATCAAACGTCCATGATCCTTGCGTTCAAACTGAACCCAGAAACAGCCCTGTTCTGTATCTTCATGAATCGTCCATTTGAGCGTTTCATCGACTCGCGTTACTTGATCAAAATGCGCACTGAGCTTTTCAAGGCGTTTGGTTAGTTTTTCTTTATCTCGCATAGTTGAACCACTAATTTTACCCGTTTCAACCAATAGTTTTAATACTTTCAAGTCCAAACGTTGCGACAAACGTTGCTGCAAATGTTGCAAACGATGAATATTGCGAATCAAGCTCATCAAACGCTCACCTGTTACAGCTTTTTCGCCTTTTTTAGCGTAAAATGACTTATCATTGGCACCCAACTCAACCAAATAATCAAACAGCTCATCATCGGAAGCCACATAACGGGCTTTTTTACCTTTGGCAACGCGGTACAATGGTGGTTGCGCAATATATAAATAACCACGCTCAATGAGTTCAGGCATTTGACGGTAGAAAAAAGTGAGTAGCAGCGTCAAAATATGCGAACCATCCACATCCGCATCGGTCATGATAATGATTTTATGATAACGCAGTTTTGAAATATCAAAATCTTCTTTACCAATACCTGTTCCCAACGCCGTAATCATCGTACCAATTTCTTGTGAGCTTAACATCTTATCAAAACGGGCTTTTTCTACATTTAGAATTTTACCTTTCAGTGGTAAAATCGCTTGCGTTCTACGATCGCGCCCTTGTTTTGCAGAGCCGCCCGCAGAATCCCCTTCCACAAGGAATAATTCAGAAGATGCAGGATCTTTTTCCTGACAATCTGCCAATTTCCCTGGCAGGCTAGAAATATCCAATACACCTTTGCGGCGCGTTAAATCACGGGCTTTACGCGCCGCATCGCGGGCGATTGCTGCTTCCGCAGCTTTACCTACAATCGCTTTGGCTTCTTTAGGGTTTTCCTCAAACCATTCCGATAACTTTTCATTCACACTGCTTTCAACAATCGGACGCACTTCAGATGACACCAGTTTATCTTTGGTTTGTGAAGAGAATTTTGGATCAGGAACTTTCACTGATAACACCGCTGTCAAACCTTCACGGCAGTCATCACCTGTTAATGAAACCTTATGTTTTTTAAGCAAACCATTGGCATTCGCATAATTATTGATACAACGGGTTAATGCCGCACGAAGCCCTGCCAAATGCGCACCACCATCACGTTGTGGAATATTATTGGTAAAGCAAAAAACATGCTCTTGATACACATCTGTCCACTGCAATGATAATTCAACACCGACATCATTCTTTTCTGTGTTGATACTAATACAACCAGGGTGCAACGGTGTGCGGCTTTTATTCAAATGCTCAACAAATGAGTTGATGCCGCCCTCATATTCAAACACCACTTTATTGTTATCGCGCTCATCTAGTAACTCAATATGCACACCTGAATTCAAAAAAGATAATTCGCGCAGACGTTTGGAAAGAGTTTCGAATGAAAAATTGCGGTGTGAAAAAGTATCCAAGCTTGGCAAGAAACGAACTTCTGTGCCTGTACCTGTAGCTTCACCAATGACTTCCAGTGATTTTACCGTATCCCCATGCTCAAAACGACAGGCATGAATCTTGCCATGCCGGCGAATGGTTAATTCTAAATATTCGGAAAGGGCATTCACCACCGATACACCCACACCATGCAAGCCACCAGAAACTTTATACGAATTGCTATCGAACTTACCACCCGCATGCAGAATCGTCATAATCACTTCCGCAGCCGAGCGTCCTTCTTCTGGATGCATATCAACAGGAATACCACGACCATTATCGCGTACGGTAATCGAATCATCCGAATGAATAATCACTTCAACTTTATCGCAATGACCAGCCAACGCTTCATCAATGGAGTTATCCACAGCTTCATACACCATATGATGCAAACCAGTACCATCATCGGTATCACCAATATACATACCAGGGCGCTTACGAACCGCATCAAGGCCTTTTAAAACCTTAATACTGTCTGCGCCATATTCCTGTTGGTTTTTTTCACTCATTTGAATACCTCATTTGTCATAGCAATCAATGTCCATCTAATTTCAGATGCTGCATATGTTGATGTATCTCCACAGAGACATCGCCAGGTGCAGTCATCAGCACTTGCCCTTGATGGTTATCTAAACGCTCCATCAGTCGCAATGCACGGGTGTTATCCAAGGATTCCAAGCAATCATCCAGCAATAAAATTGGCATCATACGTTTGGCTTCTTGCACCACTGCACACTCTGCCAAGCGCAATACAATCCCTGATACTTTTTGCTGCCCTCGCGAGCCACACACGCGTATTTCACGGGTATCATAACTGATTTTCAACCTATCACAATGCGGGCCTTGCATCACACGCCCAAGTCGCTGGTGTTCATCGCGTTTCTGATGCAACCAAGCAAGCCATTCCTCTTTTTTTTCAAAGCCTTGCCCAGATAATTCAATAGAAAATGGTAAATCCAACCAATCATGTTCTTTGCCAAGGTATTGATTGAGTTTGGCTACTATAACGCTGCGTTTTTGATTAAGAATAAGCCCATGTTTCACAATTTGCTCTTCCCAACCTGCCAACTCATCCGCCGTTGCATGTTGCCTAAGCAAACGACCTCGCTGCATCAAGGCACGCAAATAACCCTGATAATGCACATACACAGCAGGCTGAGTCGCAATCACAAGCCTATCCAACCATTTGCGACGCTCACCCGGCGTACCATCAATCAAACGCACCCCTTGTGGCGCATCAACAATCAAAGAAATATGCTCAAATACATCTTTACGCTTGGCAACCTTGCGCCCCTGCAAAGACATATCCACCTTGCCTTTTTTTCCATCCACACACATATGCAACGGACCATAACGTTGAATCGTCGCTTGAATATGAAATGATTTTTCATTCCATTGCGTAAGTTGTGGGGCTTTGGCTTGGCGAAATGAACGCCCATACGCCAACATATATGCCGCTTCCAAGACTGTGGTTTTACCACTGCCATTGTCACCTGTGATCAAATTCAAATGCTCACCACAAACCCAGTTAAAATCTTGGTGGCAACGTAAATGATGAATATGAATATTCTGTAAACTTAGACGAGGTGTCGGCATCAGCGACATCATAGATTAATGCTTATAAAAAATGTAGTTTGTATGTGTTTTAATACATTTAGGTTTCAACGACCCAAATGAGGAACGAACGTAGCGAGTCCGACTGGATTTGATTGCTTATGCCTATTGGCGTTCTTCTGCTTTTGTATATACCAGCCCTCTATCTCTTTTCCCGACAGTAATAACAACAATCACTATCTCATCATCATTAACGTCATAAACCAGACGATACCCAACAGAGCGAAGTTTTATCTTGTACGTATTCTGAAACCCTCGTAATTGTTTGGCAGGGTTATGCGGTGTTTCAGATCTTTCAATAAGCTTCTTTTTGAATTTTTTTGTATGGGAGGAGAAAGTTTCTTCCACTCCTTCAATGCACTGGGAAGAAATTTAACCCTATAAGTCATTCAGGTTGACTTCAATCGCTTCGCCTTTTTCATGTGATCGTTCTCGCACAATTTGGGCTAATTCAAAATCTTCTAACTTATCCATTAACCATTCATATGTTTCAGCAGGAACGAAATAAGCCGCTGGGGTATTGTGATTAAGAATTGCAATGGGAGCACCCTCTGCATCATTCAATAGCGCTGTTGGATTTTTCTTTAGTTCTGAAATACTTGCAGAACAACTGGATAAAACTTGCCTCATACGCACCTCCAATAAATAAGCTTATAAAATAGTGCTTATTTTAGGTCTTATTTTCAATAGTGCACGTTGAAATTAAGGGTATAACGTCAATGCTAAGCGGCGTGTTTTTTACGTCCGCTTTAGCTACTTGTTAAGTGCGCTTTTAATTGTTGGAGTTGGGAAAGTAAAAAGAGACAACCAGCGTAACTAAAGGCAAAGCACCTATTTTTATCAACTCAAATATTGCTGTAAGAGCCTTATTTTCTGGAGCAAAACCATAGCTAATAAATACACCGATACATATAATGCCTAGCCAAAAAAGCACCTGCTTTGCAAATTTAAGTCTGTCACCCTCACTAATAGTGATCTGACTGTCTTGAGAAAAGACATTATTTAGGTCAACATTTCCATTGTTACCATTGCTCATTACACACCAACCACGCGGCCTATAGCCTCAAGAAAGTGGCTATCAGGGTCTTCTCTTACAATGCCGAGTGAATTGCCTTTTGATTTTTCAACTTCGGCAACAGACAACAATGCAAAAGCTTTGCGCATTGCTTCTGCTTTACTGATACCTTCTTTTTGGGCAATTGCTGTTAGGCGAGAATCAATTTCTTTAGATAAATCTTCACTGCCTTTAATTACAGCATCAGAATTTTCAATAGCCATTTTTAAAAGGTTTGTGTGGCTTGATTGTTTTATTGTAGCAAGCTTATCTTCTGATATTCCATCAAATTTAATCTTATCAATGAGTCCATTAT
>CAJXLC010000051.1 GCA_913055645.1 uncultured Pseudomonadota bacterium
TTATAGCCGAAATATTGCTGGTTTATATGGCTCTAGCATGCGCCATGAAGGCGATGTTTGTGTATTTGATCAGCAACAACATATGCTTGATTATACCATTCGTAATGAATGCTTGGATGCGGACTTGATTCAAGCAGTCAAGAAGTTGGGTATTGCATTGGATGATGAGAAATATGCGATGCTATCCACAGCTTTTCGTACCAATGAGTCTGCCAGAGAACGTGATTTAAGCTTTTATTATGATCAGCGCTCCATTGATTTGGTGGCAGAGCGGGAAAGCTTTATAATTGCAAAACATGCCTATGAGAAACCATTACTGGGTGAAGATAAGCGTGACTGATTTGAATTTCTGGGAGAAGGACTTGCAGGAGTTAACGGACTCAGAATGGGAGCTACTGTGTGATGGTTGTGGGCAATGCTGCATGCATAAGTTCGAAGATGAAGATACCGAGGAAATGCTTACTACAGATATAGCATGCCGCTTGTTTAACGCTGAAAAGTGTTGCTGTAGTGATTATAAAAACCGCTTATTGAAAGTGACTGACTGCCTTAATATTCGTAGTTTTGATGCAGAGCACTATCGGTGGTTACCCGAGACGTGTGCATATCGTTTGCGCTTTGAAGGAAAGCCTCTTTTTGCATGGCATCCATTGATTTCTGGCGATGTTGAAAGTGTTCAGCAAGCTGGTGTTTCCATGCGTGGGTGCTGCATTTCTGAGAATGATGTGCCCGAAGATGAATGGACGAACCATATTCAGGAGACTTAAGCCATCTGATGGATGCCATCGAATTTATGCTATCTAATTAATGAATCAGGCTTGCTTAAAACCCATGGCAATAGCAGCCTTCGCGATATGACCGATAAGCACTATGACCCCGAAGAAATTGCCAAGTTTGAAGCCATTGCCGCTGAGTGGTGGGATGAGAATGGACGCTTTAAACCTTTGCACCGAATTAACCCATTGCGCTTGGATTACATTGATAAAGCTTTAAGTTTGCAAGGTAAATGCGTATTGGATGTTGGTTGTGGCGGCGGCTTATTGGCAGAAAGCATGGCACAGCGTGGTGCGCAAGTAACTGGTTTGGATCGTTCGCCTAAGGCATTGGGTGTGGCGCGTACGCATGCCGAACAAAGTGGTGTTGTGCTTGAATATATTGAAAATGATGCCGAGACATGGATGTTGGATCATCATGAACAATATGATGCGGTCACTTGCTTGGAAGTGCTTGAGCATGTGCCTGATGTGCCACGCACGGTTGCTGCTTGTGCAGCCATGACCAAACCAGGCGGTTTGTTCTTTTTTGCAACATTGAACCGTACGCCGGCATCTTATTTGAAAGCTATTATTGGCGCAGAATATCTGATGGGTTGGTTGCCCAAAGGTACGCATGAATACGCCAAATTTATTCGTCCTTCGGAAATGCATGCAGCATTAAGCCAGGCCGGTTTGGAGGTTCAGGATATATGCGGTATGTCTTATGCCTTATTGAGTGACACGTTTTCTTTGTCATCTGACTTATCAGTCAATTATTTGGGTGTGGCTAGAAAGCCTGTTTGATGACTAAATATGTTGTTTGGGTTGCATTGTTGGGGTCGCTTCTTATACCTAGTTTAGGTAAGGCGAAGGGCATTGATTTAGCTGCGGATACGATGGTTCGTGATGAGCATGGTGTGGTGGTTGCTAAGGGAGATGTAGAAGTTAAACGTAAGGGTGAAACCCTGAAAGCCGATGAAATTCATTATGATGCTAAGCATAAGCGTGTGGAAGCTATGGGTCATGTTGAGATGATTTCGCCCAAGGCACATATTCAGGCTGAGTCAGGCGTATTACATACTGAGGATAAAACAGGAGAACTTAAACAGGCGACGCTTACCTTTCCTACAGGCGAACGATTACATGCGGAATCATTGCAACGTCTAAGTGAGATGAAATTTACTGCCGATGATATGAGTTTTACGACATGTCCGCCCGATGCTGAGGCTTGGCACTTGCACGCCAATCATGTGGAAGTCGATCAAAAAGAGGGTGTTTTAATTGCGCATGGCGCACGCTTTGATATTGCAGGTGTGCCAGTTTTGTACTCACCTTATTGGCAACAGCCATTGCGTCGAAAATCAGGAATTTTGTTGCCTGATTTTTCCACGAGCAGTAGTCGAGGTACAGAATACGCATTGCCTTACTACTGGGCTCCGAGTGCAGATTGGGATGCAACCATTACGCCACGTTGGATGACAGCGAGAGGTTTGATGGGGGAAGTTGAAGTTCGCCATGCTTCGGAGCATGGGCGTGAAGAAATTCAATGGGTGGGGCTTGATGATACACTAACACAAGGTTATCGCCAGCATATACAAACCCGCATGATGTATTCCTTGCCTAAAAACTGGCAGCTTCATGCGAATATTAATCATGTATCCGATCGTTTCTTTTTATCGGACTTTGCAGTTGATGGGGTGGGAAATACGACGCGTTATTTAAGCAGTGATGTGGGTATTTCTTGGATTGGAGAAAATGCTGACCTGAGTTTAACTACACTTTATCAGCAGGATTTAAGCAAGGTGAATGATGATACAACCTTGCAAGTGTTGCCAAGGTTAGCAAGCCATTATGCTTTGCCTGTTGCCGATGTAAGATTGCATATTGATCAACAATCAACCCGTTTTGCTCGTAACATTGGTGTGGATGGCTGGCGTGTAGAAGTGCATCCATGGTTGGAATTGCCCTTGAGCATGCAAGGTGGAGCTGTGAATGGAGCATTTCAGTTGGGTGTGCATCGGTTACAATATGCTCGATTAAACAATTTGACTGTAACGAACCAGCAGAATTCACGTACCATTTACGATGGGAGTTTTGAAATACGCAGTGCGTTTGAACACATCAGTGAAGATAAGCGTTGGCGACACGGGATTACACCTATCTTACGTTATGATTTAGCCAGCGCTCCGAATCAAACAGGGTTGGTGAACTTTGATTCTGGATTTGGCGAACTTACCCTGAGCAATCTTTTAATGGGCAACCGTTTTACTGGCTTGGATCGATTTGAACGCATGAATCGTATAAGTTTTATGCTTGAAACTGATTTGCAACATAAAGACAAATCCGATGATGTGGCTTTAAATATACTAACAGCACGTGCGGGTGTTGCCTATGATATGTTACGAGAGAATGTGGATTCAAGCTTACAAACGGCAGCAGTACGACCTTTTTCCAATCTTGTAGGCGAATTAACCATTTCACCCATACATGGCATCACTGTCGATGCTAAAGGTCAGTATGATCCAACGAATAAATATTGGGGTACAGCTCAGGCAGGTTTACGCCTAAAACATGCTAATGGGCATCAATTTTATGTGCGCTGGCAACGGGTTGATCAGCGTTATAGTACAGCAACTGAGCTTATTAGTGGGGGTGTTGATGTGAAGGTTGCTCCGCGCTGGAAAGCATTTGGGCGTGTTCAGTATGATGCCCGAATTAAGTCGATGCAGCAGTCATTGGCAGGAGTCCACTACCAACATAGTTGCTGGGATTTTAAGATCGAAGGCTATCGTAACTTGAATAGCGGCAGTACTGGTCAGGCAGATATTGGCTACCGTTTCTTGCTCGGCTTTAAAGGGCTGGGTAGCGTCGGGGACAGTTAGTTATTAGGTAACTATTCAGCTCACCACTGATTTGCCCAAGCTCTACGTTGAGAAATGCTCACGTACAGGAAGTACGTTGCGCTTTTTCGCCTTGATTTTGGGCAAATCAGCGGCAATCTGAACAGTTAGCTGTTCAGCAGTGATATTTTAATTTTGGGGTTCTCATGCGTTTTAAAGCTTATTTTAAGATGGTATTTTTGTTGTGCGTATTGTTTATATACGCTCCTTTAGTTCAAGCTGAAGAAAGCGCCATTGAATTGGATGGCATTGCCGCAACCGTTCGAGGGCAAGCGGTTACATGTTTTGATGTTGGGCGTGGAATGCAGGTGTTGCGTAAGCAATTACAGCAATCTGGCATGAGTCAGTTGGACCACAATCAGCTTTATCAACGTGCTTTAAATGCAGAGATTATGTCTCAACTACAGATACATGAAGCGCACAAACTAGGCATTAAGGTCACCGAAGCAGAAGTAGATAGCGCTATTGAAAATATCGCAAAAAATAATCGTATTGATATCAAGCAACTTAAAGAAGCATTGCAAGCACAAGGTGTACATTTTAGTGATTATCGCGACAATTTAAAAAAGCGTATGCTGAACAATAAATTGATTAATATTGCTGTGCGCGGACGACTTAAAATTAGCGATGAGGCGATGCGAGAGTATTACCGCAAATATCTAAAGAACCCCAAGCCTATCCGTGAAATTCATTTGGCTCAGATATTTATTGGTGTGGCAAGTGGTTCCACTATGGATGCTGTGAAAAAGAAACAGCGAACCATGGCAGCGGTACGTGAAAAATTACTTGCGGGAGCAGACTTTTCAGATTTGGTAACGCTATATTCGCAAGCGCCAGATGCCTCTACGGGCGGAGATATGGGATGGTTTTCTCGCGGTGGTATTTCTCCTACTTTTGCAGAGGTGTTTCAATTACCTGTAGCAGGTTATACACAGGTTATTCGTTCAACGGCAGGCTTTCATATTGTGAAAGTGTTGGAAGAGCGCTGGAAGAAACCTGAACTTGGTGAAAGCCGTGATGAAGTGCATGCCCGCCATATTTTGTTGAAAGTGCCTGATCAGGCAGATGAAGCCATGCGGGCTAAAATTATGGATAGAGCCCAGAATATTGCGCGTGAAATGAAATCCGCTGATGACGAAGCTTTTGCAACACGTGCCAAAGAAATCTCTCAAGGTCCAAGCGCGAGTCGAGGTGGGGATTTGGGTTGGTTTAAACGCGGGCAAATGGTTGCGGCATTTGAAGATGTGGCATTTGCATTGAAACCGGGTGAAACCAGTGGTGTTGTTACATCGCCTTTTGGGCTGCATATTATCCGTGTGGTTGAACAACGTCATGTTGACCCGAACAGTTTTGAGGCAAGGGAAGATCAAATTAAGCAGGCATTAACCAATGCGGAAATGCAAACCCAAGTGCCTCATTGGCTGGCATCATTAAAGGCTAAAGCAGTGATTACTATGCATGCTTGCGAAAATTTGGAGCATGCTGAGCCTATCCAGCTTCAACTATCTGAAAAACTAAAATAAAAGTCGCTATGATACTGCCTACATTGATTACTTTGGGGGAGCCTGCAGGCATTGGATCGGACTGCGTGCTTCTCGCTCATCAAGCAGAACCTGAATTATTTTCGGATATACGCATTGTTGCACCTGCTTCATGGTTACAGTTGCGAGCCAAAGAATTGGGCATTGATACAAGCATTGAAGCGATTGAATCACTACAAACGAAATGTGATGATAGCTCTGCATTGTACTGTTGGAGTCCTGTGTCAGAGGAAACAGTAGCTCCAATTTCAGGAAAGCCAGCCATACAAACAGCGGATGCCGTGATTGCTTGTATTCAGGCAGCGGCATTGGCTTGTCTGCATGGTGAAGCAGCAGCACATGTTACAGGGCCTATTGAAAAAGCAGTATTACGCGATGCGGGCTTTGATTTTCCTGGGCATACAGAATTTCTAGCGCATTTGAGCCAAGGCTATTCAGGAAAGGCATGCGATATTGTGATGATGCTTGCATCCAAGGTGTTACGTGTTGCTTTGTTAACCACGCATATGGCAATTAGTGATGTATCACCGAGCTTATCGATTGAACAAACCTTACGTTGTATTCAAATTACGCATGCTGATTTACAGCAACGTTTTGGCATATGCAAACCGCGTCTTGGCATGTGTGGTTTAAATCCGCATGCAGGTGAGCAAGGGCACTTTGGGCGTGAAGAAATTGATATTCTGATGCCTGCTGTATTGCAGGCTAGAGCATTAGGCATTGATATTTCTAATCCGTTGCCTGCGGATACATTGTTTTCAGCACAAATGCGCGATCAATTTGATGCGATTGTGTGTTGTTATCATGATCAGGCATTGATTCCAATTAAGGCATTAAGCTTTGGTGATGCAGTGAATGTGACATTGGGTTTACCCTTTATTCGTACCAGTGTGGATCATGGTACAGCATTGGATCGTGCAGGAAGTGGAAAAGTATCCTACACTAGCCTTGTGGAAGCGATTAAATTGGCTCACTTTATGCGGGAGAAATCTAGCATATAGATGGAAGCTGTTGGCTAGGAGATTGAACATGGTGCTAAATGATTTGAATGGTCAGTTGTTATTGGCAACACCGGGTCTACAAGAGCGCCAGTTTAAAGATAGTGTTATTCTGCTTTGTCACCATGATGAAGAGGGTAGTATGGGGTTGATTATTAATCGCCCGCAAGAGATTACGATTCGTGATGTGTTAGAAGATATTCATCTTTCCCCCAATGAAGATACCTTAAGAACATTTCCAGAACACCGTTTACTATCGTATGAAGGCGGTCCTATGGATTCGTTCCGTGGATTTGTGTTGCATGATGGCTGGCATATGTATGAATCAACCATGCAGATTACATCAGAATTACACCTTACAACATCGCGTGATGTTTTGGAAGAATTAGCACAAGGGGTTGGCCCAGAGCATTTTATGTTGATTTTGGGTTATGCAGGTTGGGATGCAGGGCAACTTGAGCAGGAATTGTTAGATAACTCATGGCTTATTGTTGGTTCCAGCCACCAGCTTATTTTTGAAACGGCACCAGAACATCGCTGGGCACTAGGCGCACAGAGTATGGGTATTAGTAAATCGCATTTATCATCACAAGTGGGTCACGCTTAATATTTATTTGGTGCTTGTTTACACAGTCTTGAAGCTATCCGTATTGCCTCTATGATATTGCTTTGTAACCATTCAGGGAGGCCTTGATGCATATTTTCATCGCATATCATTCAGATTATGGCAGTACCGAGAAAATGGCTCAAGCGATTGCGGCTGGTGCATCTGCGAGTCAGCCAGATTGCCAGGTGAGCATCAAACAAGTCACCGATACGACATTGGAGGACTTGCAACAAGCAGATGTTATTTTTTTTGGCACACCAGTGCATATGGGCTCGATGGCATGGCAAATGAAGAAGCTTGTCGATGAAACTTCCAAACTTTGGATGGAGAACCTTTTAGAAGGCAAGGTTGGTGGCGTTTTTGCAACGGGTGGCGGATTGGGTAGCGCTGGTGGCGGTATTGAACAGACCTTGATTTCATTGCACTCAAATTTCCTTGAGCATGGCATGGTCGTGGTTGGTTTTCCTAAGAGTTTACCCGGTTATGCTGATGCGGGTTTACAGTGGGGTGTATGCGCGCGCACGGGCAACCATGAGGGCATGCCGCAGGGTATTAGTGAAGCAGCACTTGTTGCCGCACGTAGTTATGGTGCGCATGTCGCGGCTATGGCTGCACATATTTTAGGTGCAGATTTATAACCCGCATTATTCATAAATATTGCTGCGCCCTTGCTTGCCCCTTTATTCGCAA
>CAJXLC010000052.1 GCA_913055645.1 uncultured Pseudomonadota bacterium
GTTAAAACAATGGGTTACAAAAAATAATACCTAGTTATCTGGGACAGCCCCAAATATTTACGTACAGAAGTACGTTGTGCTTTTTCGCCTTAATCTCGGGTAAATCAGGGGCAATCTGAATTGTTACGTTTTATTGCGCTTATTCGCTTTAGTAACCGCTTGTTTATCTATATCGTGTAAATAAAGTGAACGGCTGGGGAAAGCAAATTCTAGTTGGAGCTTTTCTAGAGCTTGCATGATTTCCAAGTTAATTTCTTGGCGAACCTGTAAATACTCATCCCAATGGGTGCTTTTGGTGAAATAGTAAAGGAAAATAGATAGCGAAGAGTCTTCAAAGGTATCAAATTTTACCAGTGAAAAGGTCTGATCTACGCCCACATGATTTTTCAAAACATTCTCAATAGAAGTAATAGCTTGTTGCATTTGTTCAGGTGTGCTGTCGTAGGTGATGCCAATACGCATTTTAACGCGGCGTTTGGGCATGGCATCGATATTATCAATGACCATATTCGCAAGTTGTGAGTTTGGTACATTGACCAGTGTTTTGGCAAATGTGCGAATGCGTGTGGAGCGAAAGCCAACTTCTTCCACGACACCCTCAAAATCTTTGGTTTTAATCCAATCACCGATAGTAAAAGGACGGTCAATTAGAATCATAATGGAACCAAATATATTCGCGATGGTATCTTTGGCAGCCATCGCAATGGCAAGTCCACCAATGCCCAATGAAGCAATCAAACCTGAAATGGAGTAGCCCATATTTTGGGCTAAAACAAGAATAAGTGTGAAGGCAAGGAAGATTTTTAAGGTTTTGCTGATAAATGGTACGAGTTGATCATCCAAAGCGGTTTGAGTATGTGCAGCACGGGCACTAAAATAAGCTGCAAAACCATCAATCAATCGCCAAGCGAACCAACTGCCAAGGGCAATCGCTGCTAGGCGAGCGATCTTGTCGGCAATGTTTACAAGTGGAAAAGTTTCTGATGGTGGGTTTAGCATATGCATGCTAATCATCAAACCAACCATAAGAATAAGCCAGCTGGCGGGTTTTTCAGCAGCGGTGAGAAGTAGATCGTCCAAGGGCGTTTCTGTGTGTGCTGTGATAGCATGGGTGATATGATGAAAGCCTTTAATAAGGTAACGTTGAACAGCAATGGTTATGACAAGCAAAATAAAGGCTAGAAACCAGCGGGAAGCAGGAATATCTAGAATAACCCATTGTTGTAACGTTTGCCATATTTCCATAAGCTTTCTCCTGCATGATGTTCGTGTCAGTAGACATTTACATGTTTGTACTCAAGACTACTGCTATAATCCATATTTAGGATGATAGCACATTGGGAGGAGCATGGGATGAGTGAATCGGGATTGCAAGCACTGGTTGAGGATGCGGCTGCCTTGCGGAAATTGATTGGCCGTAGGGTGAACTATATGGGTCAAGCCTACGAGATCGTTGACCTTTTGATTGAGGATGATTTACTTATTTTGTCTGGAGATGAAGGTGTAGATGTACAGGAAGATAGTTATGGGCGAGCCAATCGCTTGGTTCCGCATCAACATAACTTACGTTTTCGCGATGCTGATGGACATGCGACCCATGTGTGGGAAGAGATGGCATTTTTGGATGGCCCGCTTAAAGTTTAGTCGCAGTGGTTGTTTTGCGCGTATATCCACTGTGATACTTGTTGCCAATTATTGCCAGGGGTGATTTGACCGCCACATACGGGGTGCCTAGCACCTGTAACTTCTGCCAGCGTATTGTTTTTTCCAAGCAATGTTTGTTCGGTTAGTAGTGCAAAGGATACGGCTTCTACAGCTTCAGGTGCGATGCCATATTGTGCAGTGCTGCAAACTTCTGCTGGGGTTAATGCGCCATTTAATGCTTGCATCAGGTGTGTATTGCATGCTCCACCACCACATATAAGCCAACGCTTGGGCGACTCTTTAAAAAATGCCATTTGTTTGAGGATGCTTTGAACCGTAAATGCGCAAGCTGTTGCCATGCGATCTGCATCGGATAAGTCAGGCCAAGCCAATAAACGATGAAGCATGTCTTTCCCAAATGTTTCGCGCCCCGTAGATTTTGGTGGCTCTTGCTGGATAAATGGATGTTGTAATAATGTGTCGAGTAATGCCTGGCAGACTTTTCCTGTGCCGGCTAAACCACCATCTTTATCGTAGGCATGACGACCATCACTAAGCTCTAGCATCAGTGCATCCATAAGCATGTTCCCTACACCGGTATCAAAGCCTTGAATACTTCCATCAGCATTGAGAATGGTAACATTGGCAATGCCGCCAATATTTAAAATAGCAGTTGTGCCATCGAGATTTGCAAACAATGCTTGATGGGCAAATGGCACAAGTGGTGCACCCTCACCATCAGCGGCAATATCACGGCTACGAAAATCTGAAACTACAGTGATGCATGTTTGTTCTGCGAGCGTTGCAGCACAACCTATTTGCAGTGTGAAGGGATAACCTCCAGAGACTCCTTTGGGACGATGACGAATGGTTTGCCCATGGTTGCCAATGGCTAAGACTTGTCTTGTGGAAATATTTTTAGCTTCTAATGTAGCTAAAACAGCTTGCGCAAAAGCCATGCCTAAAGCGCGATCAAGATCCCCTAACCTGTCAACTTCATTGAAACCTGGTTCGGCAATACGCAAACAGGATTCGCGCAATTCAGTAGCCATAGGATATTCTGAAAAATATATAAGTTTATGGCTACCAGCATCCATCACTGCCACATCAATACCATCGCAGGACGTGCCAGACATGATGCCGATGATGTAAGTTGAAGCTTGTAAGTGCCCGTGATTATTCATGCTTGGAGATATTAGGTGATTTATAAATAGAAGTGAAATATTTTTTATTTTATAAAATTTATGCTACGCTTTGGTAGGGAATTTATGAAGACAAGGGTTATTTTTATTTTATAATGAAGATACCCCATAAGCTTAGCGAGGGAATATGCAGTCAATTCGATTGATTATTGCAGTGTTGGTTTTCGTTATTTTGGGGGCAGGTACGGTCTTCTTTTTAGCAGACCCTCAAGTGGATCAAACTCAGAAAAATGCTGTGATTCTGGGTGAGTCGGCGCTTGAAGATGCTCGTTATGAAGATGCGCTGCGTTGGTTTGGAAAGGCTGCTAGACAAGGGAGCATGGAAGGTCAGTTTCATTTGGCGATGATGTATGCAAAAGGGCAGAGCGTGGATCGCGATGATGCACAAGCCGTGCGTTGGTTTAGATTATCTGCGAAACAAGGTGATAGGCAAGCTCAGTATCAGTTGGGATTGCATATGGAGAACGGGCGTGGTGTTGATGTGAATCCAAGTGAGGCTGCTGCTTGGTATTTAAAGGCTGCGAGAAGAGGCATGGGGCAGGCAATGTTTCGTTTGGCGGTGCTGTATGATGAAGGACGTGGTGTTGAGAAAGATTCTGGGAAGGCACTACGTTGGATTTTACTGGCAGGAAAAAAAGGCGTTGCTGAGGCAGATAATTTCCGCAAAAAAATAGTTAAAGATATTTCTGATCAAGCAGAATCGGGAAATGCGGATGCGCAATATGTGTTGGCAATGATGTACCGTGGTTCGTATGGTGTTAGCCCTAACGTGACAAAATCGATACGTTGGATGAGCAAAGCGGCAGCAAACAAGCATGTAGCAGCAGCATTTGAGCTTGGGCGAGGGTTTAATTTTGGTTTGGGCATGCCTGTAAATAAGTCAAAAGCTTTTTATTGGTATCGCATCGCAGCCAAGAATTCGCATAAAGAGGCAGCTTTAGCACTTGGTGTGTTGTATGTGCAAGGGGAAGGTACGGAAAAAGATATATCAAAGGGTGTACGGTGGCTGCAGAAGGCTGCTGAACTCGGTGTTGTTCGATCCAAATACAATCTTGGGGTCATTTATGCGGAAGGATTGGCTGGAAAAAAAGATGATGTACAGGCAATGCACTGGTTGACGCAAGCTGCCGAGACTGGATTGGTGGAAGCGCAGAATGATCTTGGGGTTATGTACGCTTTGGGGCGTGGTATTAAAGGATCTGATATGAGAAAGGCTAGGTACTGGTTTAACAAGGCTAGTCATAGTAGTGCTAAGGCACAGTTTAATCTTGCTGTGCTGTATGCGCGTGGTTTGGGTGTGCAAGCCAAGGATAGTGAAGCGGTGGCATGGCTAAAGAAATCAGAGAAGGGCGGCAATGTACGCGCACCATTTTTATTGGGTTTGTTTTATAGCCTAGGAAAGGGAGTCGGACGCAGTGATAAAGATGCGGCAGCTTGGTATGACAAAGCCGTTGCAGGTGGAGATCCCGATGCAAGGTATAATTTGGCTATGTTGTATTACAATGGTGAAGGGTTGTCACGAGATTATAAAAAAGCATTACGTTTACTAGAGCCTTTGGCGGCGCAGGGCGATGCGCATGCTCAGAACTTATTGGCAAGTATGTATGAGGAAGGGCTTGGTAGTCATGAGAATACATTGTTGGCAATCAAGTGGTATAAAAAAGCGGCTGTACAAAACTATGCATTGGCAGAGTTTAATTTAGGGAACTTATACAGACGTGGGCGAGGCTTAAATCAAAGTGATGAAAACGCGGTTTATTGGTATCGCAAAGCTGCCGAGCAGGGATTGGATGCGGCGCAGAATGCATTGGGTTATATGTATGCTGAAGGACGCGGGGTGAAACAAGATAAAAAACAGGCTTCTAACTGGTTTAAGAAAGGCGCAAAAACTTTGGATTCTGCGAAAAAAAATCTTGCAAGATTAAAGCAAAAGTCGGGTGCCTTTTCGTTGATAGGCTTGAAAACAGATCATGGTATGCGCTCCAGTATTTTATCACAAACGAAAGTAAATCTATCAGCTTGGTTGGAAGTTGACAGACAATTGCGTTTCTAACATGGCAGCATAGATTTTTAACGAGAAGTACTTTAGACTTTGCCACGTTTGAGGTGCTGGATAGCGATTCTGCTTGAAGGTTAAACGGGAAGTTCGGTGCGTTTTTAATAATAAAACAATACCGACGCAGCCCCCGCTACTGTAAGCCAGACGATGTTGTGTATTGCCACTGGGAAACTGGGAAGGCCACAAGCAGCAGAGGATGATGGCGAGCCAGGAGACCGGCCTTAACAACAAACCAAGAAGCTTCGGGGAAGAAGTGGGTTTTGATAGTTACTGTGATGACTTTCATGCTCGTTTTGTTATTACCATGCGGCAGGAGTCGAATCGTTGTTGATTGCAGGTACACAATCAGGCTGTGGGAAAACGACAGTGACACTGGCGTTGATGCAATATTTCCGTGCGCAAAGTACTTCGGTAGCGCCATTTAAAGCAGGGCCTGACTTTCTTGATCCGATGTGGCATGGCATTGTCTGTGATCGAACTTCATATAATTTAGATACGCGCATGCTTGGAGAAAGAGCATGCCGGGCATTGTTTGTTGATAAATCGACATCTGCCGATATCCGTGTGATTGAAGGTTTGATGGGGCTGTTTGATGGTCGACAAGGCGTTGGCGGGGAAGGCTCAAGTGCCCATTTGGCGAAGGTGTTGGGTGAGCCTGTATTATTAGTGGTGTCGGCGAAAGGCATGAGTGGTTCGTTGGTGGCATTGGTAGAAGGCTTTGTGCGTCGTGCTGCATGTATGGATGTGCAAATTGAAGGTGTGATTGCCAATCATGTGGGTAGTGAGAATCATGCCAAGATTTTGCGTGAATTGTTAAAAGAATTTGATTTACCCCCACTTGTAGCTTGGATGGAAAAAGGCGCGCCAACTTTGCCTGAACGTCATTTGGGTTTAAAAATGCCCAGTGAACATGACTTGCCTGATTTCTCTGATTATTTACATGTGGGGGAGGCTTTTTCGGCGTGCTTTGAGAAGCCATTACCTTGCACAACTGCAAGGCATCTTCAGTCGCAAGGTAACGAGGGAATAAGGGAACTGAAAAATCTTTTACAGGGCAAAAAGATCGCAATAGCAAAAGATGCTGCCTTTTGTTTTATTTATCCCGAGAATATTGAATGGCTGCAAGCACAGGGCGCCGATGTGATATTCTTCTCGCCATTACTTGGCGAGACTGTTTCTGAAGATGTCGATGCTTTGTGGTTGCCGGGTGGTTACCCTGAATTGCACCTTGAAGCATTGTCACGATCGCCCAGTTGGCATTCAATATCTGTATTGGTGGAAGCGGGGAAGCCTGTCTTGGCAGAATGTGGTGGTATGATGGTGCTTGGCACATCACTTGATGATCATACAATGGCAGGCATCTTACCTTGCTCATTTGTAATGCAAGATCGCTTGGCAGGACTGGGCTATCGTGAAGATCGATTGGGTGTAAAAGGACATGAGTTTCATCATTCTCGCCGTGTATGTCAGCAGGATGTGAGCCCTTGTTTTGATGTAAAACGTGGTGATGTGGGTATGCGGCATAAAAATCTTCGCGTCTCTTATATTCATTGGTATTTTAGCTCTCAGTCAGAAGTTGTGGCTGGTTGGTTTGGAGGTAGTCATGGCAATTAAGCGTAGAGAGCATCGGCAAGGTGTTACGGTTGTGCATACGGGTGATGGTAAAGGTAAATCTTCATCGGCTTTCGGCATGGTGTTTCGTGCCGCAGCTTGGGGCATGAAGGTGTGTGTGATTCAGTTTATCAAAGGTAAATGGAAAACAGGCGAACAAAAAGCTGCAGCGCAGTTTGAAAATATCGAATGGCATGCGTTGGGTGATGGGTTTACATGGGATACTAAAAATCCTGAGCAAGATATTAAGACCAGCCGAGAAATTTGGGAGTTATGCAAAGAAAAACTACGTTCACATGAATATGATTTACTGGTCTTTGATGAAATTAATTATTGCACAGGTTACGGTTGGATTTCTGGAGAAGAAATTGCTGCGTTTATTAACGAGGAAAAACCGAGTTGGATGCATATTGTTTTAACGGGGCGTAATGCCGCGCCCGAAGTTATTGAAGTGGCAGATACGGTGACGGAAATGCGTATGGTGAAACATGCGTTTAAGGAAAAAGGTATTAAGGCGCAGCAAGGTATAGAGTTTTAAATAGGGTAAGTTTACCCTACTCTTCGTCTTTTGAATGGAGATGTAGGGTTTAGAAAAAGTAGAATGAATAGGAGAAGAAAATGAATATTTCAATAACAATGCAACAAGGTATGGCAAAAAGTCATGCTTCAACACCATTAAAAATATGGGCAGAGCGTGTTTTATGGCTGGCGTGGATTCCAATGGTGTTATTTACAGTGTTTTTTGCATCTATTCCAGATGTTCATAATGGCATGCATCCCGTACGTCATTCAACAACGATTGTGCAATGCCATTGATTTTTAAATTTGGAGGTATAAATGTCTAAGGTAAAATGGTTGCTGCCTTTGTTATTGGCAGGTTTGGTGAT
>CAJXLC010000053.1 GCA_913055645.1 uncultured Pseudomonadota bacterium
TGGGAAAGTCATGCGGTGAGAATATGCCGTTATTAAAAAGCCTGAAAGCCAAGGTTACTGCTGCTGGTTTGGATACAGGTGAGATGGCAGTACGAGTGAATCGAGCAGGTTGTTTGGGTGTGTGTGAGCAAGGGCCTATTATGGTCGTGCACCCTGAAGGCGTGTGGTATTACGGTTTAACAGAAGAAAAGCTAGACCGTATTGTTGATGAACACTTTAAGCAGGATAAGCCTGTTTTGGATTTTACGTTTCATGGCACAGACTAAATTTTCCGAGCAGGAACGGGATGTTGTTTATCGGGTGATTCATGCACGCCGTGATATGCGACATTTTGTGGGTGGTGAAGTCGAAGATAAGGTGCTATCCCGCATTTTAAAAGCTGCGCATGCAGCACCATCGGTGGGTTATATGCAGCCTTGGCGTTTTGTGCGTATTACCAAATCTGACTTGCGTGAATCGTTGGTTACGTTGGTGGAAGCAGAAAAACAGCGTACATCAGATGATATGGATGAGCGCAAAGCTGAATTTATGCGTTTAAAAATTGAAGGTATTCGTGATTGTGCTGAGTTGATTGCAGTCATTTTAGCGCCTGATGATGGTACTGTATTTGGGCGGCGGACCATGCCAGAAGAAATGGCGCTATGTTCGGTGTCTTGCGCGATTGAGAATATGTGGTTGGCAGCACGTTCGGAGAATTTGGGTATGGGTTGGGTGTCATTTTTTAAACCTGCGGATGTGGCGGTGCTATTGGGCTGCCCCGATGGTGCCAAACCGATTGCTCTACTTTGCTTGGGTCCAGTGAAAGAATTTTATGATAAACCCATGCTTGAGACAGAAGGTTGGCGTGAGCGCGAGCCGATGAATGTTGTACTAGCAGAGGATTGTTACCCCGCGTGAACTCCTTGATGATTCAAGGCACTGCATCAGGTGTTGGTAAATCGGTGTTGGTGGCTGGTTTATGTAGACTTTTGGCTCGCAATGGCGTGAAGGTTGCACCATTTAAACCGCAAAATATGAGTAATAATGCTGCGGTGACAGTGGATGGTGGTGAAATTGGGCGGGCGCAGGCATTGCAGGCTTTGGCTTGCAGTATTAAGCCGACGGTGGATATGAATCCTGTATTGATTAAACCTGAAGCGGATCATCAGGCACAATTGATTGTACGCGGTAAAGCGGTGGGGCGTTTGCAGGCCAAGCGTTTTCGCAAGGATAGGATTGTGTTGCTTGATACGGTGCTGGAATCATTTGAGCGACTACAGTCTCAATATGATGTAGTCATTGTGGAGGGTGCGGGTAGTCCTGCGGAACCCAACTTACGCGAAGGCGATATTGCTAATATGGGATTTGCCGAGGTTGCAGATGTGTCTGTTTGGTTGGTGGGCGATATTAATCGTGGAGGCGTGTTTGCAGCCCTTAAAGGAAGTTTGGATATACTTTCTGATTCTGAACGCGAGCGTGTACAGGCATTAGTTATCAATGGTTTTCGCGGTTCAAGAAGTCTGCTTGATGATGCGCTTACATGGATGAAACAGGAGTCTGGCAAGGCTGTGGCAGGTGTGATTCCATGGTTGCCGTTGGATTTACCCGAAGAAGACAGCCCTTTTAGGCACAGTTCAACCCCAATGGAGGACTCAACATTTAACATTGCTGTGATTGCCTATCCGCGCATGTCCAACCATGATGATATAGACCCTTTGGCATCAGAACCGGGAGTGGCTGTTCGTTTTATTCGTTCTGCACATGAACTTCAACCTGCCGATGTGGTTGTTTTACCCGGTTCCAAACATGTAAGCTCAGATTTACAATGGCTCAAGGAGCAAGGTTTTGTTGAGGTGTTGGAAAAACACCTGCGTTATGGAGGTAAGGTGTTGGGTGTTTGTGGTGGCATGCAAATGTTGGGGCAGATGATGAAAGATGATGGTGTTGAAGGTGGTTCGATGGCGGGTTTGGGCTGGCTTGCGTTATCCACGCAAATGCAATCTGAGAAAACATTGCGGCAAGTTGATTGTACCGCAAATTATCCCAGTACAACACGTGTGACAGGCTATGAAATTCATCATGGTATCTCGGATAGTGATGCAAGCCTGTTTCCTTTTGCGCAATGCTCCGAAGATAAACAAGTGTGGGGAACGTATGTGCATGGCTTGTTTGAACAAGGCGTATTTCGTAAGGCTTGGCTTGATTCTGTTGGTTTTTCAGAGAGTGATGGTGTGAATCAGCAAGAGCGAACATTGGCCTCACTTGATGTATTGGCGGATGCTTTGGAAATGGAGTTGTCTCCTGAATTATTGGCACCGTTATTAGAAACGAAAAGCATCGCTTCGCGTACCCAAAAACAATCGCTATGACATTATTATTGGCACTGAGCTTAGAATATCTTTTTGGGGATCCCTCCAATCGCTGGCATCCAGTCGCATGGTTCGGGCGTTGGGCATCGTGGTGTGAGTCATTTTTATATTGCAACAATCGACAAGCAGGTGTGGTGACGTGGTTGTTTGTAGTAATCAGTGTTTTTGTCGTATTATGGTTTGGACATGTTCTATTCGGTTGGGTATTTGATGTTTTGTTGCTGTGGTTATCTATTGGTTGGAAATCGTTGTTTGAACACGTAAAAGCGGTGTTAGATGCAAAAACAATCAAAGAAGCTCGCGCGAGTTTATCTTTGATTGTTAGCCGTGATGTGAAAGCTATGAAACGCGAACAAATGCGGTGTTCGGCACTGGAATCGTTGGCAGAGAATGCTTCCGATGCTGTGATTGCACCGTTATTTTGGTTTGTTGTGTTAGGGCCTCTTGGCGCAGCATTATACCGCATTATCAATACCCTTGATGCGATGTGGGGTTATCGAAATGCACGCTATGAACAGTTTGGCTGGTGTGCTGCCAAGGTAGATGATGTGGTTAATTGGTTGCCCGCACGTATTACCGCACGTTTGCTATTGTGGGTGGGGGAATCGACGGACTGGCAACAAGTGAAGCAACAAGCTGCAACCCATGCTTCACCCAATGCGGGCTATCCTGAAGTGGCTTTGGCATTTGCTGCGGATGTTCGTTTGGGTGGTTCAGTGCTACGTGATGGACAGCTTGATGAACGACCTTTGTATGGCGCAGAAGATGCGCGGGCTGTGGATGGGATTGCAGCATGTGATGCGTTAGATATTGTGCGCAATGCGCTCATGTTGGCAGTTGTGTTGTTTGTAGGTGTTGATTTTGTCTTCTGATGTTATTCTGAATCACTTTCCGCATGGCGGTGGCGTGGAAGCTGCCGCAAAAGCATGGGACTGTGATGTAGCTGATATATTGGATTTATCCACAGGCTTGCACCCTGCTGGACAACCCGACTGGTTGGATGAATGGCTGCATAAGCATGCTGATTTGGCAGCACATTACCCTGATGTGGATGGTGAACCTGCACGCAGTTTCTTGGCGAATGAATTTGGGGTAAAACCAGAGCAGGTTTTGATGACTGCGGGCGCACAAGCGGTGATTGAAGTCATCTTTCAGGCGATGGCTTGGACATCTATGGGAATTTGTGTGCCGTGTTATCATGAACCAATTCGATGTGCCAAACGCGCGGGTTGCCGTGTTATTGCCATTGAACAAGGGGATACGCTGTCATCGGTTGATGCGCTATGGTGGACTTCTCCTAATAATCCATTTGGCAATGCGGATGCTTTTCCTGATAGTATGAAGGGTGTGTTGGATGAATCGTATATGCCTTTTTCTCAAAGGCGGAAGATGGGTGTTATGAATGATGTGATTCGTTTGGGCTCACTAACCAAAACATTTTGCATTCCAGGGTTGAGGCTTGGTTATGTGATTGCCGATGAATCCATCATCGATAAATTAAAAGCATGGTTGCCACCGTGGCCAACATCAACATTAGTGTTGCATCTTTTACCTAAGCTTTTGCCAGAGGCAGATAGGCGAGACTTGAAGGTTGAATCTGCGCGTGAGCGTTTGGTGAATCTGTTGCATACATATCATTGGCAAAGCCATCCATCGTATGCTTCGTTTGTACTTGCGCGCCCACCAGTCGCCATACCGAATTTTACAAAGGAGAAAATATTGGTTCGTGAATTTCCTGAATGGGAACAGTTACAAGGTTGGGTACGTTTTGGCTTGCCTTATAGTGATGATGATTGGCAACGCTTGGAGGTTGTATTATGTCCGTAACACTTCTTCTAGGTGGCGCACGTTCGGGTAAATCGGGACGTGCTGAAGCATTGGCAAAAGAAAGCTTGCTTGATGTGTTGTATATTGCCACATCACCACAGATGCAGGATGATAAAGAATGGCAGCAGCGTGTTCATAAGCATCAGCAAGGGCGACCAGAGCATTGGCAAACATTAGAAGAACCGCTTGATCTGTGTGGGGCACTGAATGCTCTTCAATCACATCAGTGTGCTGTGGTAGATTGTTTGACTTTGTGGTTGTTTAATATCATCTCTGCTGGACGAGATATTGAGGTGGAAATTGAGGCATTGTGTGCCTGTCTAACCAAACTTGATCAGCAGTTTTTTTTGGTTTCGAATGAACTTGGCATGGGTCTTGTTCCAGAACAAAAACTGGGTAGAGATTTTCGCGATGCACAAGGTCGCTTGAATCAAGCCGTGGCGAAAGTTGCAAGTCACGTTGAGTTTATGGTTGCTGGTATTCCCATGCGATTGAAGGAGAAGTTATGAGTGTGGCAAAGATTGATGTGGCGGCATTGGATGCGGCACGAAAGCGTCAAGATAGCTTGACCAAACCGCAAGGATCATTGGGGAATTTAGAGGATATTGCCTGTTGGTTTGCAGCGCGACAGGGAAAAGAAGTGCCTGATATGTTGCGTCCACATATATGTGTCTTTGCGGGAGATCATGGTGTGGTAGCAGAGGGAGTCTCGGCTTTCCCATCGGTGGTTACAGCGGAGATGCTGAAAAACTTTGCGGCTGGTGGCGCAGCAATCAATGTGTTGGCAAAACAAAATGCTGTGAGTTTAACGGTGGTGGATGTGGGTGTGCAGTCGGACGTGTCGGCTATTGAAGGCATTGAACATGCCAAAGTTAGCCCTGGTACAGGCAACATTACCAAACAAGCAGCGATGACAGAGTGGGAATATTGGCAGGCAGTGGCTGTGGGTGAGGAACAGGCAGAGAAGGCGATTGCTGATGGTGCGAATGTACTTATTGCTGGAGATATGGGAATTGGTAATACCACAGCCAGTGCAGCGTTAATTTGTGAGTTAGCACTGTTTACCCCAGAAGAAGTCGTTGGGCGCGGTACAGGCGTTGATGACGAAGCCTACCAATTGAAATTAAAGGCTGTTCGACATGCTTTGCAGCGCGCACAACACACGCCATCCAAGGATGCGATGCGTGAGTTGGGAGGTTTGGAAATTGCTGCGATGGCAGGCTATTACCGCGCTGCGGCACGTTTGGGCGTACCTGTGTTACTTGATGGTTTTATTTCTGCGGCTGCGGCTTTGGCTGCGGTAGCATGGGATGCACGTATTTCAGGTTGGATGTTGGCAACCCATGAGTCTCAGGAAAAAGGTCATGCTTTGGCATTACAAACTCTGGGCTTGGAACCACTATTGGATATGAATATGCGTTTGGGTGAAGGCAGTGGTGCAGCTCTAACATTACCTTTATTGCAATCGGCGATTGCCCTGCATCGGGATATGGCAACCTTTGAATCGGCAGGTGTTTCGGACAAAAATGAGGGTTAAGTATGCCTAAACCCATCATCATTGATTTGATTCGACATGGTGAAGTCGCAGGGCGTAAACATGTCGCCCGTGGGCGTACGGATAATCCATTGTCAGATGAAGGATGGCAGCAAATTTGTGCTGTAAAAGAGTGCATTGGCAGGGTGAATCAGATTGCCACATCGCCGTTAAAACGTTGTCGTTTGTTTGCGGAATCGTGTGATGAGCCAGTGATTGTATTATCTGAGATGCGGGAAATTGATTTTGGTGACTGGGAAGATAAGTCCGCTGACGAGGTTGATGATAAGAAACTATTAGAACATTTCTTTGATGATCCTTGTGATTTTCAGGCACCCAATGGGGAGTCTTTTGATGTGTTTACAAAGCGTGTGTTAGCGGCATGGGAAACATGGTTGGCAAGTGGTGCAGAAGAGCATCGTATTCTGCTGGCACATGGATGTGTTATTCGAGTGATACTGCTAGAGCTTTTGGGCATGCCGAGCAAAAACTTTTGGAATATTGTCATTGACCCAGCAGGTTGGACGCGGGTGTTGTGTTTGCAGGGGGAAAAGCCGCGTGTGCTTTTTGTCAATCGTAATGCTGGTGAATCATGCAAGGGCTGATTGAAGCACTACGCTGGATGACGATATTGCCCGTGCCCAAACAGATGGAAGAAGGTGATATGCAAAACATATTACCTTGGCTTCCTGTGACGGGCTTGTTTGTGGGACTGTTTGTTGTCTTAGCATGTTATCTCGGAGCCTTGTTTAACCCTTGGTTGGGAGCCTTGCTTGGCGTGTTTATTTGGCTTTTGATTACGGGTGGCTTGCATGCTGATGGCCTGGCGGATTTATCCGATGCATTGGGGGCGAGGCATGCTGATAAAGAACGTTTTATTGCCGTATTAAAAGATCCACACATCGGAACTTTTGGTGTGCTTGG
>CAJXLC010000054.1 GCA_913055645.1 uncultured Pseudomonadota bacterium
GTCGATGCCAAGAATTTTTTCCAAGCCCCCTTGTTGAGCCAATGCTCCAAGGGGGCTTTTTTTATGTTGACTGAAATTTAGATGCGATTTATTCATTTGTTCAATGTGTCTTATATATAGTGAGTTAGCCTGCTTTTGGCATTATTTATGCTATTTTGTTTGAGAGTCTATGAAATAAAATATTTTGAGTGATCTTAAAGGAATAGGGTGAGAGTAATGCTAACAATGTTAAAGAAATGGTGGTATCAAGAAGAGCCATGCACAGAAAAACCCGCACTAGAATTGGCGATGACCAAACTCATGGTCGGAATGATGACGATGGATGGTGTTTTGCATGAAAGTCAGAATGGTGAAATTGTTCGTTATTTGCATGGTCGTTTTGAGTTGTCGGAAGAAGAGAGTAAAGAGCTTATTGAACAAACACTGAGTGAAGACACTCGTGCGGGCAACTTTTCTAAAATTATAACGTTTATTGAAAAAAATTATAGTGTTGAAGAAAGAATAGCTATGTTGGCTCAGCTTTGGAATGTCGCGATTGTGGATGGAGAGATTGATTTTGTTGAAGAGCAATATATCAATCGTCTTTCAGCATTAATGGGAGTTTCTACAGAAAATCTGAATGAATTAAAACTTGAGCAAGAGAAAAATTATACAAACTTACATCGAACACAGGCCCCTTGAAATAACTTAAAATTGGCATTTTTATGGAAGCGTGGATTCACTCTATTCTACACCATTTGCCATCTTGAGCGAAGTCGAAAGTTTGTTGTTGTTAAGATGTTGCGGAATATAGAAATTCGTTTCGGTCGCGATGACACCGTTAATAAGTACTCCCTTATCTAATATTGATCAAGGTAAGAAATGAGTGGCGCTAAATCACTGCTTTGATTGTAAGCACATGCCAAAATATTTGAATGATTTGGGATATATGGGAGCAAAGCTTGTTTGATTGTATAGGGACATTGTTTTTTATCAGTGCTGTTGATAATCACCCATATAGGTTCACGATTGATGCTAGACAAATAGGATAATGAGAGAAGTGCATGATTGATGCAGCCTAATTTTGCACCGACAACAAGTATCAGGGGCATATTTGACATATCCAGTAGCCAGTCGGAGACAAGATAATGCTCTGTGATAGGAACCATCAATCCACCAATAGACTCAATGAGACATAAATCAACACTAGATGCTTGCTTGCTACACCAAGTATTTAAGCGTTCAGGCTTGATACTTTTTCCTTCAGACAGTGCGGCAATGGAAGGGGCAGCGGCTTTTTTAAAGCTACAGTAGTTGATATCAGATGCTTGAGATAAACCCTGAGTATCGAGTAAAATATTCACGTCATCATTCACGCCATTGCTATTCAAACCACAGGCTATGGGCTTGATGGCTTTGACATTTTTCCTTTGCTCTAGAAGGGCGTGAATAAGATGGCTCGTTACCCATGTTTTACCGGCATCGGTATCTGTTGCAGTGATAAAAACAGCGTTTTTCATGGGACTTATTGTAGCTCTATAGGGATAATATTTCCCTTTGGCTGATAAGGAGAATCTTTATACCATGCTTGGGCATATAGGGCTTCGAAGGTGGCGCGAATTTGCCCATCTGGCATACGATGTTTTTCAGCATAGGTAGCATCGAGTTCTTTGAGTAAACGACGACCATAAAGTCCGCCAGAGCGCCCTGAAATTGCACTTGATGATGCGCCTAAACCTTTGAGTTCGCGCACCAACGACATAACATTGGGATAGGTGAGCGTAAATAAATCGCTATCAATCACAGGTAAGTCAATTGGCAGTTGATTCAGCTCATCGCCCAAAGACATAACATCAGGAAAAGGTAAGACATGCCCCGCTTTGCGGTTCTCATTATTTGCTGCCAGTTCAGCCATAGATTGGCGTAACTCTACCAATGTACGGCGACCAAATGTGGCGAACAACATCAAACCACCCGGTGCTAAGATACGGCGCATTTCAGCGAGCATATCAGCAGGATTGGCAACCCATTGCATGGCGAGATTCGAGGTCACCAAATCAAACGATGCATCGGCAAAGGGCAGCGCACAGCCATCAGCAATACAATGATGGCGTTTGCCATGCCATGGTAGACGTAAGCCATGATGTTTGCGCGTATGTTGAACCATGGGTTCTGACAAATCGAGGCCGGTAACATGTGATTTTTTAAACTTTTGCGTGAGCAGACGGGTCACATAACCCGTGCCACAGCCGATATCGAGAATGCGCTTTGGCGTGATTTTGGTAAAATCCAAATGTGCGATAAGCCGGTCACCAATTTCACGCTGTAATACAGCATGATGATCGTATGTTTCTGCGGCACCAGAAAAGGCACGTTTTACATGGGGGCGGTGAATGTGAGAAGTTTTTAGATCGTGTGACACCATGACTCCAAAAGGCAGTGAAATGTTTTAGTTTGTGTTAAAAAGGGTGCATGACCGCAGTTATCAAAATGATGTAGTGTGCTATGCGGAATATGTTTGGCAAGAAAAGCACTGGCTTGTACAGGAATAATCGCATCTTGCTCACCATGCGCAATCCATGTGGGTTGTGTGATATTGGATATGTCATGTCGTAAATTCAAGTCTGCCAATAGTCGCAAGCCCTCTTGCATACCTTGTGCGGAAGTTGGATTTCCTCGATTCACAGCGACATGCGCAATATGATTGTATTGCTTTCGTTCCATACCCTCGCCATGAAACATTAAAGCAAAAAAACGAGACATGGTTTTGGCGGCTTGTTGTTCGATACCTTGTTGAAATTCTTGCAAAACTTTATGGCTACAACCATGTGCCCAATTATCTTTCTGAGAAAAGCAGGGGGTACTACTTACCAATGCCAATGCCTTGATATGTTCGGGATACGCGAGTGCAAGCTGCATACTCAACATGCCACCAAGTGACCAGCCGACTAAAATACATGGCTTTGAGGGCAGTTGATTGGCGAGTGTTTTAAGCCAGTCAGCGCTGTCGGGTTCACCGCCATGCCCAGGTAAATTTAGGAATATGGCATTAGGGAATTGGGCTTGTTGTTGATGCCAAATTTGTTTTGATTGACCCCAGCCGTGAATAAATACCAAAGGGGTCATGATAACGCCTTCAAAGCGGTGGTTAAATGCTCAATCTGTTCAAATGAATGTGCTGCTGAAAGTGTGATACGTAAACGAGATGTGCCTTCTGGCACAGTAGGGGGGCGAATAGCTGGAACAAAAAAGCCAGCATTGCGTAATGTTTGTGCGGCTGCAAGTGCGTCACCATCACTACCCATGATTAGTGCTTGAATGGCGGTTTCTGAAGGTAGTAGCTTGAGAGTTATGGTTTGCTTACGAAATAATTCCACATTATCTTGAAGTTTTTTTTGTAGGGTGCCTGTTTGAATAAGTTTGAGAGACTCAAGCATGGCAGCAGGCATGGCGGCGGGAAGTGCGGTGGAATAAATCATGGTGCGAAGGCGTTGTTTTAACCCTTCAATCAATTCATCCGTGCCAAGAATAAATGCGCCATATCCACCAAATGATTTGCCGAAAGTGCCGACCTCAATCAAACGTCCATGACCCGCAATATTAGAGGAAAGCCCTCGGTTATTGTTACCCATGCAGCCTATACCGTGTGCATCATCCAATAATAAAAGCGTGTCGTAATGCTCTGCCAGTGATAAAAGCTGCGCGACATCGGCGCAATCGCCATCCATACTAAATACACCATCGGAAACAATGATACGTTTGCTCGCGTTATTTTTTTCTAACAGTGTCGATAATGTATTGTAATCCCGATGCGAAAAACGGTGTGTTTTAGCACCTGATAAACGCACACCATCGACCAAGGACGCATGGTTTAGTTTATCGCAAAATACATGTGTGTGGCGGTCTGCCAAGGCTTGAATCAAGCCAATATTGGCAAGCATACCTGAGCCGACTACAAGGCAGGACTCATAACCTTTCCACGCTGCAAGTTCATGTTCTAATTGATGCAGTTGCGGGTGATCACCAGAAATAAGTCGTGATGCCCCACTGCCCATGCCATCCTTTTGAATAGCTGTGATGGCAGCCTCTTTAAGTTGAGGATGATTGCGTAAACCCAAATAATCATTGGATGCAAAGTTTACCAATGACTGAGCCGCCAAAGTGATGTGTATGCCATTCTGACTGGATGCAGCAAAGCGACGCCGTCTATCTTCTGGGATAGGGGCGAACCACTGGCGAGAGTCATGTGTAGTATCGGACATAGTGGGTATGCTGTAGAGTGATATAGGACTGTCAACCATGGAGATATTTAAGGTTTACTAAGCGCTAATAATGACCTGTAGTACGAGGTAGTATTTTTCCTATGCTTCTTAAGCGAGATGTTTTTTTTAAATTAAAAGTAGGTGACTTTATGTGACCTAGATTCCAGAACTATTGAATCATAAGGAGCATGTTTCAGTGCTGACTGTGTGACTTTCAGTTTAAGGAGGTATTTGTGATCACAAGGCGTTTAGCGGAATCAGTCCTTTTTTTAGAGGCACGGTGTAAAAGTGATGCAGATAGGGAGTATATGGATGCGATTCGAAGGGTGATAGAAGAGCATGCGTTGCTACGTGAAATACTTGAGAAGATACGTTTTGAAAAGAATCCCGAAAATATTTCAGAGCTTATAGAATCTACACTTAGGCAAACTTCAGGCAGTAGTGTTGATGAAGACATGAGCTTGCGTGAAACCTTGGCAAGACTTGCCGAATTGCTTCCCAGTGATCAGCAGTTGGAAGAGATGACTGCGGCTAAACACATGATTCGTGAAGCGCTTGAATAACCTGTTTTGTATGTTGCCAATATCATAGGGGTCGCCATTTTTAAGCGATAGGATATGGTATGGTCGACAGGTAATGTAAGCGGATTTGTGAGGAGATTTATTCAGTGAATATAAAATGTTTGTTGCGTGGTGATGCTTTACAGAAGAACTGGTTGTAGGGGGCAGCGCTGAGTCTGCCTATACGACAGCTTTTATTTCCTGCATCATGTTTGTTTTGTCAAACGATGTTGGAGAGCTCTGATACAGGCTGTTGTGTGGCATGTTTGGATAAAATTCGACCATTATCGGCGCATATATGCGCAACCTGTGGCGTGCCGATGCCGAAAGAGCTTGCACCTGGACCTTGTGGCAGATGTTTACAAGATAAACCCGCCCAGTGTGCAACATTGAGTCTGTATGCGTACCAAGGCGTGGTTCGAGATGCTGTTTTAGCATGGAAGCTACAAGGTCAAGATGCCGCGATGTTATGGCTATTGGATATTGCATCAAAACGTTTGCAGGAGCTGGTGTCTCCTGATGATTTGCTGCTGCCTGTGCCCATGCCCTTATCGCGGATGCGAAAACACGGGCAGCATCATGCAGCAGATTTGTGCAAACATATAGCTGGGCATGTGGGTTGTGCTTGGGATTGGAAAGTGTTGCGGCGTATTGGTCATCAACAACGCCAATCGGCGTTATCGGGTGCGCAACGGCGCAAGAATTTACGTAAGGCATTTGCCATAGATGCAGACTACTGGCATCAACGCGATACTGTGGCTGGGCGTGTGTGGGTGATTGATGATATTATTACCACGGGAATGACGGTACATTTCGCAGCCAAAGCACTGCGCAGTATCTGTAATGAAATACATGTACTGTCGCTAACGCGGACAGTCAAAGGTGGTTAACATGGCAAAGATTGAAATTTATTCGGGCGATTATTGTCCATATTGCATGCGTGCGAAGGCTCTATTAAAGCAGCGAGAACTGAAATTTACAGAATATAACGTACAAAGTCAGCCAGAACGACGGGTTGAAATGGCAGATAGGGCACCAGGCGTGCGTACGATTCCGCAAATTTTTATTAATGACCGCCATGTGGGCGGTTGTGATGACTTGTATGCTTTGGATAAAAAAGACGAATTAAATACTTGGTTGGAAGCATAAAGAGTATCCATGCCTGATCCGAATCATCTTTTAGCGAATAATTTAGCGTGGGCGCAAGAGCATTTACGCAAAGACCCTGACTTTTTCAATC
>CAJXLC010000055.1 GCA_913055645.1 uncultured Pseudomonadota bacterium
ACCTCTGACTTCGATGCCGCATATCAAGCAGCTAAACAGCTCTTAGGCGCACCTACACATGTTGAAATACGTCAGGAAGACCTTGAAGATGTGTTTTTACGTCTAACAGGTGAGCAAACATGAGCCATTTTAATATCATGGGTACTTGGACATTATTCCAACGCGAAAGCAGACGCTTTTTACGTGTAAAAATGCAAACCATTGTAGCCCCAGCCCTTACTGCTATCTTATATTTGATTGTTTTTCGTTATGCCATGGGTGCTCGCCAAGTTCCGGGCTTGGATGTTGATTATTTTAGCTTCTTGGTTCCAGGACTGATGATGATGGCGATGTTACAAAATGCCTTTGCCAATACTTCCAGCTCTATGGTTGTTGGAAAAATCATGAATGTGCATGTGTTTTTATTGATGTCACCGATTTCAGCAGGTGAAGCTGTGTTTGCATTTCTTGCTGCCGCAGTATTGCGGGCTTTGGTGGTAGGCAGTGTTTTATTGTTGGTTTTACTGCCATTTTCTAATTTATCATTGGCACATATTTGGATGATTTTGTTTTATGGTGCTTGTGGCAGCCTTATTATGGGAAGTTTGGGGTTGATTGGCGGTATGTGGTCCAAAACCTTTGATGATATGGCGATGGTCAATAACTTTATCATCATGCCTTTAACCTTTTTATCAGGCGTTTTTTATTCAGTAAAACAATTACCACCATTCTGGCAGGCAATCAATGCTTGGAATCCATTCTTCTATCTTATTGATGGTTTTCGCCATGGTTTTATCGCCACAGGTGATAGCGATCCACTGCAAGCCATGGGAGCAGTGGCGGCATTGACAGTTTTAGCAGTATTATCATCATGGTATTTGTGGGCTATTGGCTGGAAATTGAAGGAGTAAATTGCAAGCATGGCAAAGCAATCCAAAAGCAAAAAAGATCGCAAGACATCAGCATGGTTTCAACGCCATGCCAATGATCCCCATGTAAAACGTGCCCAAAAAGAGGGCAAGCGCTCACGCGCTGCATTTAAACTTACTGAAATTCTTGATAAACATAGCCTGAATATTAAAAAAGGCTCTGTGGTTGTGGATTTGGGCTGTGCGCCAGGCTCTTGGAGTGAGGAATTACGCTCTTATGTTGGCTCTGATGGCTTGATAATAGGCATTGACTTATTACCACTTCAAGCCATTGAAGGTGTAACACTGATTCAAGCAAACTTTGATTCACCTGAAGGACAAGAAGCTTTACAAGGAGCTTTGCAAGGTCGTGCAATAGATGTTGTGGTATCTGATATGGCACCAGAGATGAGTGGTAATAAATTGGTCGATCAAATGCGTATGATAGGCTTAAATGAAATGACCTTGCATTTTGCCAAGCAACACCTGAGACAGGGCGGTCATATTCTCATGAAAACCTTTATGGGTGAGGGTTATGATGCCTTCCGTCGCGAGCTTGGTTTGAACTTTCAAAAAATTAAAAATATTAAACCCGCAGCCAGCCGAAAAACCTCACCTGAATTTTTTTTATTAGGCTTGGGAAAGAAATCATAAACGTTCAGACAATATCAGGTCAGGGTTATGGCTTGATAAAACACAAGTAATTCGGACGATTGGGTTATAAATAATGAGATGGATATTTGAATACAAAAAATAATTTATGTGAATCCATTCGTCATTGTGCTTACCAACATGGTTTCGATTTATGTCACTTTTCGCGTCCTGAGATAAGCGGCAAAGACCGCAAGGCACTGGATAATTGGGTTGGTTCAAATATGCATGCAGATATGGCATGGATGGCAGAAGAAAGCCGATTGGAACGCCGAAAAGAGCCAAATAGTATGATGGATGATGTGCAGACAGTCATCTCTCTTGCGATGCGACATGCACCACCACCTTATAGTTTAGAACACGCCAATAATGCGTCTAATAAAGGTATTATTGCATCGTATGCCCATGGTGTGGATTACCATGATGTTATGAAGAAGCGTCTGAAAGCATTGGCGCGCGATTTGGATAAGCTTTTGGGGGAACATGAACAGCGGGTATATGTTGATACAGCACCCGTATTAGAGCATGCCCTAGCAGCATCTGCAGGCTTAGGGTGGCAGGGTAAACATACGCTAACCATTCATCGCCAACAGGGTTCATGGATGATGTTGGGTGAGTTATTTACCAGTGCGAATATTCCCGTAGATAACCCATCAAATGAGCATTGTGGAAGTTGTACAGCATGTATGGATGTATGCCCAACCAAAGCGATTGTTGCACCGTATGTGGTTGATGCAAACCTTTGTATTTCATATTTAACTATTGAATATAAAGGCTTTATTCCATATGAGCTTCGCCCACTTATGGGCAACCATATTTATGGCTGTGATGATTGCCAAGCCATATGCCCATGGAATAACAAAGCTAAAACACCCGATACAGATTTACTTACTCCACGTGGGGAGAACATCTTACCAGAACTTGCTATGCTACTGCATTTGGATGAACAAGACTTTCGAGAACGGTTTCGAAAATCTCCAGTAAAGCGTACTGGGCGTGCTGCATTTTTGCGTAATGTATGCATTGCTATGGGAAATTCAGGTGATATTGAATTTACCCCATTATTATTGAAGGCTTTGTATGATGGTGAGCATTTAATACGTGGCCATGCCATATGGGCGTTGTCAGTCTTGCACAGATTGCATCATATTGATGGATTTATTGAGAAATTGATTGAATTGAAGAAAAAAGAAGAAAATAACGATGTTTTGAAAGAAATTAAGGCTATTTTAAGCCCAAAATGAGGGATTTATGACTGTAAAAGGTTTTATTTTTGATTTAGATGGCACATTGATTGATGCACTGCCTGATATACGTGCCAATGCTAACCGTGCTTTGGAAAAGTTAGGTTATGATTTTCAAATGAGTATCAAAGAAACCCAACCGCATGTTGGTGGTGGCGCACAAAAGTTGGCTTCCAATGTATTGCAAAAACCTATGGATCATCCCGATACCATGGCAATGTACCATGCTTTTGCAGAGTTTTATGAACAGCATCCTGCTGATTTTGGTTGCATGTTTCCAGGCGTAAAAGAAACGCTTGATATGATTAAAACCAAGGAACTACCGATGTGTATCGTGACTGCCAAACCAGCTCAAGCACGTGTAAAAGTGACCAAAGCATTGGGTTTGGATGATTACATGACCTTGGCATTATCTCCAGAGGATGGTTTTGCTAAAAAACCTGCACCAGATATGCTGATTGAATGCTGTCGTGCTATGGAGGTTTCCCCATCAGAAACCGTGATGACAGGCGATACACGCTTTGATGTGGAAGCGGGTTTTGCCGCAAAATGTCATACTGTCGCGTTTGCTGAGCATGGTTATCAGGATGTGCCGGAAGAATATGCTGATAAAGTGCTAAGCTTGTCTAACTTCACTGATTTGTTAAAAGTTTTGGATTAAAGCCATCATGATTACAGGTATTTATGGTATCTTGCCTGCGGATTTGGATGATGATGTATTATTATCCAAAGCGGAATCAGCCCTAAAAGGCGGACTGAAAACATTGCAGTTTCGTGATAAAAAGTCAGGTTATAAGCGCGCTTTAAAGCGTGCTTTGCTTTTGCGAGAGTTTACAAAACATTATGATGCCAAGTTTATCATCAATGATTCGATTCAGTTAGCGCAAGCATCTGATGCCGATGGTGTGCACTTAGGGCGTGATGATATTGCAGATTTAGCCAGTATTCGTAATGATATTGGTGATACGATGATGATTGGTATTACTTGCCGTGCCGATGCTGTGTTTGCCAAGCTAGCTTTAGAGCATGGTGCCGATTATGTGTCTTTTGGTGCTGTGTTTGGTAGTAGAACCAAGCCTGAAGTACCTATTTTGGGTTTGCCACGCTTAAATAAGGCTAGGCAGATGTTTCCAGATGCCAATATTTGTGCCATTGGTGGTATCACAACTGATAACCTCGCATCGGTAAAGCATGCAGGTGCAACATCGGCAGCAGTCATTTCAGGCTTATTTATGGCTAATAATATTGAAAAAAGGGCAGGGGAGCTGATTGAAATATGGAACAAAGCATAAATAAATCATCTGAGCACCGACCCATCTGCTTAACCATTGGTGGTTCTGACTCATGTGGTGGGGCAGGCATTCAGGCTGATTTACGTATATTTGAAGCATTGGATGTGCAAGGTTGTAGTGCAATTACAGCGCTAACAGCACAGAATCACCAAACCATTCACCGGATTGAAACTGTTTCCTTGGCGCAATTGGATGCTGAATTACACGCAATTTTTGATGTGTATGATATAGCCGCAGTTAAAACGGGCATGTTATTGGATGCTGAACACATTGCCACGATTTCAGCATGTTTAAGTTTGAACCATGTGAATAAACCACTGGTTATTGACCCTGTAATGGTATCAAGTAGTGGTAAATCCTTGTTGAATCATGGTGCGATTGAAACGCTCAAACATACTCTGATAACACAAGCAACATTACTTACCCCAAACTTGCATGAAGCTGCCATTTTTCTAGGTCGTGATGTTGATGATGTGCCTGAAGATGCAGCTGAATTAGCGAGACAACTAGATTGTGCCGTACTCTTAAAAGGCGGGCATGGTAGCATGGATGATATTTGCACAGATGTGTTGTGTGAGAGGGGTGGTAAGGTCACTTTATTTTCACATACAAAACAAGTTTGGAGCCCAGAACAGTCACATGGCACAGGTTGTCGTTTGGCATCTGCTATTAGTGCCAATATTGCCAAAGGCTTGTTACTTCATGATGCCTGCGAACACGCCATTTCTTACTTGCAGGACTGATTAAATAACGTTACCTTGTCACGTATTATATAATATTTGTTTATTTTAAAGGATTCTTAACGTGGCTAGGCAAAAATATAACATTACCAATCATGATCACTGGTTTGCACGTCGTTGGATTGAAAGGAAGCTTGAAAATCCAACATGGCTACCTGATAATCGCACTTATCCAGCCAAGCACGCATTATCTAGGGTTAGGGATGGTGCAAAAGAACTCAATAAATGGTGCGAAATTTGGTTAAAAAAAACGCAATGGACGCAAATGAAAAATGCTATTCGTGCTGCTCGAAAACGCTCACGTGGTGTGGACACCAAAACCATTACATTGACTCAGAATGCTTGGTTTATTCTCGATTACCATGCACAACAAGAAAACTGCACTTTATCAGAAGTTATTGAACGAAAATTGATGCATGGTGTTGCTATACAAAGCACTTTGGATATGACCTATGACCACGATGCAAATAAGCCCAATAGCTGAATTGAATATGGATATTGGGATTGAGTCCCTATAGTGCTGTAAATTCAAGATTGGTGGATGACCACCTACTCTCCATTAGGTTTGGTGTTGCGACACATCAAATTTAAAAAGGAGAAGCAGATGGCCGAGTACGATATTAGCCTGACAAAAGATCAGGTGGAAGGACTTTTAACAAACGATGATGGACTGAAGGGTCTGGTTACAGTTGTAGTGAACCAGGTTCTGGAGGCTCAAATGAGCGAACATTTATCAGCCGGACACTATGAGCGCAGTGATGGCCGCAAGGGCTATAGGAACGGTTATCGTCCAAGACAACTGTATACGCGTATCGGAAAACTTGTTCTGCGGGTTCCCCAGTGCCGTGACGGTCAGTTCAGTACGGATCTGTTCAGTCGTTTTCAACGTTCGGAACAGGCTCTGGCG
>CAJXLC010000056.1 GCA_913055645.1 uncultured Pseudomonadota bacterium
TTAGACAACAGGTTCGTCTTAATGGTTGGGTTGAAACCAATCGTGATCATGGTGGAGTCATCTTTTTAGATGTGCGTGACCGCTCTGGTGTTGTGCAAGTGGTGGCTCACCCAGATACGCCTGAAATGCATGCTTTGGCGCACTCTATGCGTCAGCAAAATGTGATTGAAGTGATTGGCGAAGTGATTCCTCGTGATGAAGACGCGGTGAATCCAAAACTTCCAACGGGTGAAATTGAAGTTAAAATTTCACAATTAACGTTGTTGAATCGTGCTGAAACACCACCATTTGCCATTGAAGATGATTGTAATACAGGCGAACAACATCGCCTTGAATATCGTTATTTGGATTTACGCCGCCCAGTGATGCAGAATAATTTAGTCTTGCGTCATAAAGTAACGCATGCAGCACGCAATTATTTAGATAGCCAAAATTTTCTGGATGTAGAAACACCAATTTTGAACAAATCCACACCTGAAGGCGCACGTGATTATTTGGTGCCTTCGCGTGTGTACCCAGGCTCTTTTTATGCATTGCCACAAAGTCCCCAGTTATTTAAACAATTGTTAATGGTGGCAGGCGTGGATAGGTATTATCAAATTGCACGTTGTTTTCGTGATGAAGATTTGCGCGCCGATAGACAGCCTGAATTTACACAGGTTGATTTGGAAATGTCCTTTGTAAATCAAGATGATATTATGGCTGTAGCAGAGGGTTTAATTTCCTCTATGTTTGAAGCGGGTATGGGTAAAGCACCTGATGCACCCTTTCCACGTATGACCTATGCCGATGCGATGGATAAATATGGTTTGGATAGACCTGATGTGCGTTTTGGCTTGGAACATATTGATGTGACCGACTTGATGAAATCTGTAGATTTTAAGGTGTTCAGTGGGCCTGCCAATAATGGCGGTTTGGTGAAAGTGATTCGTGTGCCGAATGGCAATACTCTGTTAAGTCGTAAGAAAATTGATAATTATACCAAGTTTGTGTCTATTTATGGCGCAAAAGGCTTGGCATATATTAAGGTCAATGATAAAGACGATATTCCTGCAGGTTTGCAGTCTCCCATTGTGAAAAACTTGTCGGAAGATGCATTGAAAGCTCTGATTGAACGTTGTGGCGCAGAAAATGGTGATTTATTATTCTTTGGCGCAGATAACAAAGATATTGTGAATAATGCCTTGGGTTATTTGCGCGTGGAATTGGGCAAAGATTTGGGGCTGTTTGATGTCAATTCGAATCAATTTGTTTGGGTGGTAGATTTCCCAATGTTTGAATGGGATACTGAAAATAAACGCCCGCAAGCTTTACATCACCCATTTACAGCACCCTATCCAGAAGATTTGGATAAGCTTGAAACAGCGCCGCTTGAAATGCGTTCTCAAGCCTATGATTTGGTATGGAATGGTACGGAAATTGGCGGAGGCTCGATTCGTATTCATGATTCAGAAGTGCAATCACGTGTATTAAAAGCATTGAATATTTCTGATGAAGAAGCCAATGAGAAGTTTGGTTTCTTATTGAATGCGCTTAAATATGGTGCGCCGCCACACGGTGGTTTGGCATTTGGATTGGATAGGGTGGTGAGCTTGATGGTCAACGCCGAGTCCATTCGTGATGTGATTGCCTTTCCGAAGACCCAGCGTGCAGCAGATCCGATGGCTGATTCGCCTTCTGAAGTGGGTGATATGCAGTGGAAGGAACTTGGTCTGCGCAAACGTCGCAGTGTGGCAGAAGTAACATCTGATTGACAGCGCCTAAAATCAGGGTAATGCTTAAGCTATGATAAGACATATATGGATGCTTACATGCCTACTTGTATTGGCTGCGTGTATGGTAAAACCACCCGTACAAGAAATGGCTGAGGCACGTTCGGCAGTGAAGGCAGCACAAGCGATGAACGATTCAAAGTCTGGATCTGAGGTCTATTTAAAAAGTGCTGAAGAAGCTTTACAACAGGCGTCTGAGGCTATCGAACAGCAAAAATATGCAAAAGCGCGTTTGAAAGCACGAGAAGCCAAAAGACAGGCGCAAAAAGCTGCCAAGGTATCGCAAAAAGACCATTGATGGTATATTATCAAATAGTTTTTATGAGTCATGCTAGTTAAAAGTTCTACAAAACTGAAAAAAGAGGCATCTTATGGAATTTGATAAAATCACACTGCCCGTATCGGGTGAAAAAATCAGTATGGGTGATGATGGCACGTTAACAGTGCCCAATGAGCCTATTGTAACCTTTATTGAAGGTGATGGTATTGGCCCTGATATTTGGCATGCAACCCAACATATTTTAGATGCTGCCGTTAAGAAAGCTTATGGCGGGGAACGTAAGTTGGCTTGGATGGAAGTATTTGCGGGCGAAAAAGCATGGAATCTTTATGGCAAGGGTGATAATGCGTGGTTGCCTGATGAAACATTGGCAGCATTCGATGAATATTTAGTTGGTTTGAAAGGTCCATTAACCACGCCGATTGGTGAAGGTTTCACCTCGTTGAATGTCGCTTTACGCCAAAAGTTGGATTTATATACATGTCTTCGCCCTGTGAAATATTTTAAAGGCGTACCTTCACCCGTCAAACGTCCACAAGATGTTGATATGGCAATCTTCCGTGAAAATGCGGAAGATATTTATGCTGGTATCGAATGGGCTGCTGGCTCGGATGATGTAAAAAAGATTGTTAAGTTCTTGCAGGATGACATGGGTGTTACGAAAATTCGTTTCCCTGAAACATCCGGTATTGGTGTGAAGCCTGTATCCAGTGAAGGTACGAAACGTTTGGTTCGTGCCGCGATTCAATATGCCATTGAAAACGAGAAAAAATCAGTCACCTTGGTTCACAAGGGCAACATCATGAAATACACCGAAGGAGCTTTCCGTAATTGGGGTTATGAAGTTGCCAAGGAAGAATTTGGTGCGGTTGAAATAGGTAATGGTCCTTGGTGTGAGCTACCCAATGGTATTGTGATTAAAGATTGTATTGCGGATATTGCGCTGCAACAGGTGTTAACACGCGCAAAAGAATTTGATGTGATTGCGACATTAAACTTGAATGGTGATTACCTTTCGGATGCATTGGCTGCACAAGTCGGTGGTATTGGTATTGCGCCGGGTGCGAATATTAACTACGACAAAGGGCATGCAATTTTTGAAGCAACACATGGCACTGCACCCAAGTATGCTGGAAAGAATATGGTCAACCCATCATCGATGACACTCTCTGGTGCGATGATGTTGCGTTATATGGGCTGGGATGAAGCTGCAGACTTGGTGGAAAAAGGCATTACTGGGGCGATTCAAGCTAGGACAGTGACATATGATTTTGAACGTCTGATGGACAATGCTGTGAAATTATCAACCTCTGAATTTGGTGATGCTGTGATCGAGCATATGGATGATGCGGCGATTAGTGGTGAAGAAGCCGATCAATATGATGCGTTAGCAGCGAGGTTTAAAGAACTGTTTGAGTCGGGTGCTGAGAAAACATCAGAAGTAGCACAAATTGCCATGGAAAAAGCGCGTGAACAATTAACCCATGCGGGTGCATTTACAGAAGAACAAGGTCAAAAATTAAAAGGCTTCCTTGAACGTGATTTTGGTCAGATTGCGACAGATGTGCGTAATGAAGCCAAGGTCAAGCTGAATCCTGCGCGTTTGGGACATGGCGCTTTGGCATCAATTTCCTCATTATTACAAGTCGCAGGTAGTGCGTTATCTGGGGCAGCAAGCAAAACAGGCGCATCGCTGTCTTGTCGTTCAGGTGAGATTACCAGTGCTGGAACATTAACTTGTAAAGATTGCGGTCATTCGATGCACTTTAAGAAAACAGGCCGTATTCCGCCTTGTCCGAAATGCCATAAGACTGATTTTATGAAGGGGTATTGATATTGGCAGTCTTTTTGCTTGTTTATAAACTATGTTTTTCACGAGCATTAAAGCACGAATACTGGCGATTATTTTTTCTATGGGGCTTGTCTCCATGGTTGGCTTTGGGCAACTCTCTGTATTAAAGGATGACCATCATCATATGGTGATGCTTTGCTTTGCACTGAATATTTTTTTAGCTGTTTTGTTGGCGATTCTTTTGTTTAAGCGAATTCTTCATCCGATTCGGCAACTTATGCACATGGCAGATGATTTTAAAGACGGTATATTGCATGAACGTCTTGAATTTAATAAAAAAGATGAGCTCGGTGTTCTTGGCTGTGATTTTATTGAAATGACCGAGCATGTTGAAGCTCTTAATAAAGATTTATTAGAGCGTGATGCGCTAAATCAGGCTTATGGTTCCACTGTTGCAATGTTATCGGCATCCAATGATAGAGAGATGGCTCTCTCTGAGGTATTGGCAATGTTAAGCATCCATCTTCCAGTGTTTGCAGGAGCTGTATGTCTGTATGGGCCTGAAGGAAAGAACCTCTTTTTAACCGCAGTGCACGGCATGAATGATGATGTAAAGGTACAAAAAGTTTTTTTAAACCATGTATCGGAAGAGCTAGAATCGCTGGGGCATATGATGAGTTTGAAATACTTATCAGATGTTGAATTTGTATTGGATGGTAAGACTGATGCCATGAAACCCGAGTATGTAGTCATGGTTTCTATGTTTTATAGGCAAGAGAAATTAGGTGCTTTGGTATTGGCATCGCATCAAGAGTTTAGTCCTGCACAATTGGATTTCTTGCAAAAAATAGTGAGTAATATGGCGATTGCAGTCAAGGATATTTCACGTTACGAGCATCTGGAATTGCTAAATGCTGAACTTGAGAAGCATCGAGAGAAGTTGCAGCAAGAGCGCGATGATGCAGTGGAAGATTCCATTACTGATGGTTTAACTCGTATTTATAACCGTGGGTATTTTGATTTAAGTCGCAAAGGTTTTATTCAACATGCACGAAGAAATCATGAGCCCCTTTCATTATTGCTGATTGATATTGATTATTTTAAAGCCGTAAATGATACCTATGGGCATCCTTGTGGAGATGAGGTATTGATTCGTGTTGCGCAGGTTATGAAGAAAAGTTTTCGGGAAACGGATTTTGTTGCGCGTTATGGTGGAGAAGAATTTATTTGTGTGTTGCCGCATGCCAATGTGATTCAAGCGCGCCAAGCTGCTGAGAAGTTGCGTATTGCGGTTGCTTCGCAACACTTTGATGAGATGAATGGGAAATCAGTTACCATTAGTATTGGTTTGAGCATGTTAAAAGATGATGATGCAAACCTTCAGGCGATGGTGGAGCGGGCAGATAAGAGCTTATACCATGCCAAAGAGATAGGGCGTAATTGTGTTGTATGTGATGATGAAATAGGCAAGTTATAGCATGTCGGGATGTTTATTTTTAAATGCCTCCACCATCACTAACACGATCACCAGCAAATACCGCCGTTGTTAAATATTTTTCCCCCCCATCAGGGAATATGACAACAATTTCACCGGCTTTACCTTGCTTGGCCA